>JBAYVO010000030.1:0-15715 GCA_041674545.1 Candidatus Nanopelagicales bacterium
ACCGCTATCGCTGCGGCACGCGCGGCGCCCTCGGGTGCTTCAACGATCGGCAAGCCTTGCGGCTTCTTCTTCGTTGACTCGAATGCGTATCCCTGAGCGTCCAGGGTTGCCCAGCGCTCGCCTTCCTTCATCGTCGCAACCCGGTCGCGCTCAACTACGTTGATGACGATCATGTTGGGCCAACGCCTCGAGACGTTCACCGCCTGGATCGCGGGGATGCCCAACACCCGTGATTCAACGTCTTCAGCATTCACCCGTGCTAGAGGAGTCCCCGCTCCGAGGTCTGCCCGTTGTCCGACGTCAGCGGGGTTGACCGTCCTCACACCTTCGACCACAAGCGATTCCAACGCGAAGACGGAAGAGAAGTAGAAGAGCCACATGCCGAAGAAGAAGATGATTGCACCAACCGCGGCCAAAACACGCCATGTTCGCTTCGACCACTGCGGCAAGAACCGTTTCCAACTCCGCTGATCCCTAGGTGGCGGTGGCGGAAGCGTCGGAAGCGGATGATCCAGCAGGGTGCTCATCACGTCACCGCGTTCGGTTCAGCCGCGCGCTCGCGTGCCCGCCGCTCCAACAACGAGATGACTTCAGGGCCCATCATCGAAATGTCACCAGCGCCAAGGGTCATGACCATGTCGCCGGCATGTGCACGCGACGCCAGATGCCCAGCTACAGCTGACCATGACGGTTCAAAGACCACATGCTCGCTCGGCAGCGGGACATTCGCCGCCATCACTTGACCACTCGCACCGGGAATCGGATCTTCCCCAGGCGCAAACACTTCAAGAACGACGACATCGTCGGCGAGGCCTAACGCTTGTCCGAACTCCTTGGAGAACAGGGCCGTCCGGTAGTAGTGATGGGCTTGAAAGGCAACAACCAAGCGCCCGTCCCCAACTGCATCCCGAGCAGCTCGTAGCGTGGCAGCGATTTCCGTCGGATGGTGCGCGTAGTCGTCGTAGACCCGGACGCCATCGGCTTGCCCACGAAACTCAAAGCGCCGACGCGTGCCCGAAAATGCGCCCAACCCCTCCGCGAGTTGACCCACGTTGAACCCGAGCCCGAGGCCACACACGAGGGCAGCAGTCGCATTCAGCATGTTGTGCTGGCCTGGAACCTGCAACGTGATGGGGCTGGTTCTTACGCCCTTGACGACAACTTCGAATGTCCAGCCGCTGCCCTGCCTGCTGATGACGTTGACACGGTTGCTCGCGGCGTCAGATTCGCCATAGGTGAGCACCTCAACGTCCGAACCCTTCAAGCGCTCCGCAAGCGCCGCACCACCAGGGTCATCGATGCAGATGACGATGAACCCACCGCGAGCTCCGATGCCGGCCGCGAAGTCATCAAACCCACGCTCGACAGCCTCTAGCGAACCCCAGTAGTCCAAGTGGTCGGCCTCAACGTTGGTCACAATTCCGGCAAAAGCGCCCAACTGCAGGAACGAACCATCACTCTCATCTGCTTCCGCCACGAACAGTTCGCCGTCTCCAGCATGAGCATTCGAGCCTGACTCATTGAGTTCGCTACCAATGACGAAGGATGGGTCCGCACCACAATGTTGCAGCGCGACCGTCAACATCGAAGTCGTTGTGGTCTTGCCATGCGTCCCCGAAACCGCGATGCCCTTACTCCCCGCCATCAGGACCGCGAGCGCCTCAGCGCGGGTAAGTACTCGTAGTCCCCGGGTTCGCGCCGCTGCGAGCTCAGGGTTTGCTTCTTTGATCGCCGTTGAAATCACCACTGTCGCGCCCACTGGAATCTGCGCAGGATCGTGGCCGATGGAGACCTCGACCCCTAGGGCTCGCAATGCCGCAGTCCGGCGGGATTCTTTGGCGTCGGATCCAGAGACGTTAACCCCTCGCGACACCATGACGCGCGCGATGCCAGACATCCCCGCGCCACCCACCCCGATAACGTGGACCGGACCCAGCGTCGCAAGGTCAACCTGAGCATCTAGGGTCATGTTCGATTCTCCTTGGGACCTGACTGAACGGCGCGCTCCACGATGTCGGCGAGCTTGGCGCCAGCGTCGCGAACGCCCTGGCTACTAGCTGCCGCAGACATTGTCTCCAAGGAACGTGGGTCTGCGAGTAAAGGCACAACCGATTCAACGACGGAATCCGGAGTCATATCGCCGTCGGCAAGGAATTGTCCCCCGCCGACTTCAACAATTCCTGCAGCGTTGACCCGCTGCTCACCGTTGCCGATGGGCAACGGCACGTAGATTGCTGGTAATCCGACCGCAGCAAGTTCGGCGCAGGTCATAGCACCAGAGCGACACATCGCGAGGTCTGCAGCGGCATACGCCAAGTCCATGCGATCGACATAGTCCACTCGGTGATAGTCCGCGGCGATCTCGGCGGGGATGTCTCCACCTTGATCTAGGTTCTGAGTACCCACGACGTGGAGCACCTGAAATCCTGCGCCAATGATTCGCGGCATCGCTGCGACAACTGCGTCGTTGATCCGTCTTGCCCCTTGGGAACCGCCGAACACAAGCAGGCAGGGTCGTTCCGGAGCGAGGCCAAAGTGTGCGCGGGCCGTTGCTCGACTCGTGGGTCGATCGAGGTTGACGATTGCCTTGCGAAGTGGAATGCCCACGGTTTCGGCGCCCTTGATTGCACCAGGAAAGGCCTGAGCGACATAGGGCGTGAATCGGGAGCCAACCCGATTCGCTAGGCCCGGTTTGGCATTCGCTTCGTGGATGACGATCGGAACTCGCCCCCGTGCCGCCAGGTAGGCCGGCATCGCAACGTAGCCGCCAAAACCAACAACCACATCGGTTCCCTGCTGCTCCATGACTTCCCGTACAGCCCGCACGGATGCACGCAACCTGCTCGGCATCGCCGCGAGATCCTTATTGGGTCGCCGCGGCATAGGCACAGCAGGAACCAGATCGAGTGGGTACCCACGCGCAGGAACGAGTCGAACCTCGAGCCCACGATTCGTGCCAAGAGCGCGGATGTCGCTACTCGCGTTGCGCGACCGCAATTCATCGGCAGTGTTCAAGGCAGGCTCGATATGCCCCGCTGTCCCCCCACCCGCCAGCAGCACGCGCATCTTAGGCGTCCTCGCTGGGGCGACGTCGTGATCGTGTCGCACCCTTTGTCGAAGCTGTTGTACTAGTGGTCGCCGAACGTCGTGGCTTTCGGACACGCCGCATCTTCGCCGGAGGCTCCACGGCAGTATCCCGCGGGTACGCGCCTGGGGACGCGGTGCCCTTCGTCGCGCGTTGACGCTCACTACGTCGACGACTCTGCTTCTTGAGCGCCCGGCGACTTCCAGCCTTTCGCGCAACTTTGCGCGTCGCCAGAAACGCTGCTGCCTCGGGCTGCGCGCGTGCAAAGGCAAGGATCATGCCAATTGCCATCAGCGTGAATGTCAGCGATGAACCCCCATAGGACACGAGCGGCAAGGGAAGGCCGGTGATAGGGAGCGCGCCGACAACTGCGCCGATATTGATGATCGCCTGAGCCACAATCCAGATGCCAACACCGGTCGTTGCCAACCTGACGAAGTCATCTTGCGTTCGCATCGCGATCTGGGCAATCACCAGCGCCAGCACCACAAACAGTCCAACCACACTCAGCGTCCCGACCAGGCCGACTTCTTCACCAATGACCGCCAAGATGAAATCCGTCTGTGCTTCGGGAAGGAATCCCCACTTCTCCCGGCTCGCACCGAGCCCGACACCCCACCAACCCCCAGTCGCGAGGGCGTACTGACCATGGAGCACCTGCCAACCCGCCCCGTCTGGATCACTGGCTGGATCCAGCCACGAGGTGAAGCGCGCAAGCCGGTACGGCGTCGTAATCGACATCAACGCGATAACGGCGAGCACTCCCCCGCCGAGCCATGCGAAGAGTCGCATCGGCGCACCCGCGACGAGGAGTATCGCTGCCACCAGCGGCATCATCACCAGTGTCGTCCCGAGGTCACCCTCCATCAGAATGAGGAAGATGAGCGCTCCCGCCACGGGCGCGAGCGGAATCATCAACGTCTTCCATCCGGTGACGCGATCGCGGCGACTTGCCAATAGGTTCGCCACCCACATCGCCAACGCCAACTTGCCGAACTCGCTGGGCTGAAGTCGGAATGGTCCGCCCAACGAGATCCAGTTTCGCTGACCGTTAACTTCAACCCCGATGCCGGGAACGAGCACGAGAAGCAGCATCACAAAGGCGAGGATCATCGCCGGAATGGCCATCCGGCGGAAGAACGCGACCGGCATCCGCGAAAGGAACAACATGCCCGCGACACCAGCAGCGGCGAACATCGCTTGCCGGAGAAAGAGGGTGTAGCTCGAACCTGTCGAACGGTACGAAAAGACGGTCGATGCCGACATCACCATGATCAGGCCGACGATGAGCAACAGCAGTGTCGCGCCGAGCAGGAAGCCGTAGTCGGCCAACGGGTGCTTGAGCGCACTGCCAAGCGAGAAGAGCTTCTTGCGTTCGTCGCCAGTCGCGGCTTCACCAGCCCCTAGACCCGAATCTGTCACGTCGACTGATGGGGTCGAGTTTCGGGCGGTCCGTCGCGATCTAGGGCTGCTAGTACCGGGTGGCTGCGACGAACTGATGACACCCACCCCATCTCTAGCGGCGGGAATCCCCTCGATTCCTGCCTATTCCATTGCCTTCACAGCCGAAGAGAAGGCGTCGCCTCGTTGTGCGTAGTCGCGGTACATATCCCACGACGCGCACCCCGGTGCGAGTAGCACGGTGTCGCCTGGCGCTGCGGCGGCCGCCGCAAGCCGGACTACCTCGGCCATCGCACTAGTGTCCGTCGCACTGACCTCGTGGACCGGTACCTGCGGTGCGTGTCGCGCTAGCGCTTCGGCAATTCGACTTCGATCCTGCCCCAGCAACACTGCCGCGCGCAGGCGCTTTGCCGAAGCGATGACCAAATCATCGAACTCTTGGCCCTTGGCCAATCCCCCGGCAATCCAGACGACGCTGTCGTATGCGGCCAGACTCGTAGCCGCCGCATGTCCATTTGTTGCCTTGGAGTCGTCCACGTAGCGGACACCATCGATGGTCGCGACGTCAGCTATGCGGTGGCCCGCTGGGGTGAACGAGCGCAAGCCCTCACGGATTGCACCAGGTGCGACGCCGTACGCCCGCGCGAGGGCTGCGGCTGCGAGCGCGTTTCCAATGTTGTGCGGTGCCGCTGGACGCACATCCGTCACAGTCGCGAGCTCTTGCGCGTGGGTAGACCTATTGGGAATGAACGCGCGATCTACCAGAAACTCGTCGACCACGCCGAGCATTGACAGACCCGGTGCGCCGAGGGTGAAACCCACGGCCCGCGCGCCCTCGATGACCTCAGCTTCGGCAACCATGCGCTCGGTTGCCGGATCCTCAACGTTGTAGATACACGCCTTCTGGGTGCGTTCAAACACTCGGGCCTTCGCAGCGACATAGGCTTCGAACGACCCGAAATGGTCCACGTGATCTTCGGCAACGTTCAGGCAGACCGCTGCCAACGGGCTGACCGTGTGAACAAACGGCAGTTGCGGCGCGCCAACCTCGATCGCGAAGACATCGAATGCCATTCCGGAGGTGACCGCTTCAACGAGGCTCACACCGATGTTTCCGACGGCCGCGGTCTTCTTTCCCCCAGCCTTCAACATCGACTCAAGCATCAGCGTCGTCGTCGTCTTCCCATTTGTGCCCGTGACAAAGAGCCAACGTGCCGCATTACCGCGACGGAGCCGCCAGGCGAGCTCCAACTCTCCCCACACGGGGACGCCACGCTCAAGGGCCTCAACAATCACCGGCGCGTGCGGCGGGACGCCCGGACTGACCACAAGAAGTTGGCAGTCGACGGGCAACTGCGGCTGCGAGCCAAGTTCCAAGGTCGCCCCGAGGATCTCCAGGATCGTCGCCCGCTCTGCTTGTTTGTCGCCATCGGCAGCGTCGTGAATCGTCACGAGAGCATCGCGCTGCAACAGGGCATCAGCGCAAGCGAATCCCGCAACTCCGATGCCGATGACGCTCACCCGGAACCCGGTCCAGTCTCGATCTTGTGTGCCGAACTCTGGTGCATAGGCATTCACTAGCTCTGAACCCACTCACCGTAGAAGAAGGCGAGTCCCACGCCGATGCACAGACCTTGGATGATCCAGAACCGCACCACGATCGTCACTTCACCCCAGCCCTTCATCTCAAAATGATGATGCAACGGCGCCATTCGGAACATGCGCTTGCCTGTGAGCTTGTACGAACCAACCTGACCAATGACCGACAGAGTGATCAACACAAAGAGCCCACCAAGGAATACCAGCAGAATCTCCGTCTGACTCAACACCGCGAACGCCGCGATGACGCCACCGATCGCCAGGGATCCGGTGTCGCCCATGAAGATCTTGGCTGGCGAGGTGTTCCACCACAAGAACCCGATACAAGCGCCTGCCAGGGCTGCACTCAGCACCGCCAAGTCGAGCGGATCGCGTACGTCGTAGCAGCGTGTGAAGACCACAGTGCTGCAGTTCTGACCGTACTGCCAGATCGAGATGATCGTGTACGCCACGAAGGTCATCGCGGCGGCGCCAACGGCAAGCCCATCGAGGCCATCGGTGAGGTTCACACCGTTCGTTGCAGCCGTAACGAGGAACCAAATCCACAACAGGAACAGCCCAGTCGGCAGGACGAATGACGTATCTCGAACGAAGGAAATGGCCGCGGAAGCCGGTGTCACTCCGTCAGCATCAGGGAACTGGGTCGAAAGCCACGCAAATATGATCGCAACCATCGCCTGACCGACGAGCTTAGTGCGCGCACGCATGCCAGTGCTGCGACGGCGGAAGATCTTCAGGTAGTCGTCAATGCAGCCGACCAATCCCAAACCAAGCATCAGGAACAGCGCGAGAAGGCCCGATGCTGAGGGTGCGCGGCCAGACACCAAGTGCGACGCGCCGTAGCCAAGCAACACCGCCAAGATGATCGCGACGCCACCCATGGAAGGCGTGCCGCGCTTTCCTTCGTGTTCGGGATACGGCTCGTCCGCCGTGGAGACACGGATCGCCTGAGAGTAGCCATGGCGCAACAGAAACTTGATCAACAGCGGCGTCCCGAGCAACGCAACGACAAGAGACACCGCACCAGCGACGAGAACGAAGATCACGTTGAGCCACCAGCGCTCTCATCCCGCGGACCACCATGATCGGCAATCAGGTCCGTCGCCAGCACTTCAAGCCCACCGGCGCGCGATGCCTTCACCAACACGACATCGCCGGGGCCGACGTGTTCAGCGAGATAGTCGCGCGCGTCCGCAAGATCTGGGGAAAAGTGGGCCTCACCGCCGTAGTATCCCTCGCTCGCCGCTCCCAGAACCATCGGCCGAGTCTGCGCCCCGACGCCAACGAGATGGTCAACGCCGAGTCGCACGGCTTGGCGGCCGATGTCGTCGTGAGCAAGGATCGAATCATCGCCGAGTTCGCGCATCTCGCCCAACACGGCCCAGGTCGTCTTCTTCCGACCCATCGCGACCAACGCCCGCAGCGCAGCGGTCATCGACTCCGGGTTCGCGTTGTAGGCATCGTTGACCACCGTGGTCGAATCCGCAGTCTCAGTCACTTCCATGCGCCAGCGACTCTGCGGGTACACATGTGCCAAGGCCTCAAAAACCGCCGAGGTTTCGACACCTGCAGCAGTTGCCGCTGCGGCAGCGGCGGCCGCATTGATGGCCTGGTGCTCACCGTGAAGGCGGAGCTTTACCGTCCGCACTTCGGAATCAATCCTAAGAGTCACCACGGGCCGAGCGAGTTCATCAAGCACAACGTCCATCACCTGGACTGCGGCGTCTGCGCCGCTACCGAAAGTACGGACCGGTGCACGCGTGCGCGCGGCCATCGCAGCCACGTGCGGATCATCTGAGTTGAGCACGGCAGTGCCATCAGCAGACAGCGCCTCAATAAGTTCACCTTTTGCGATCGCGGTACGTTCCTTGGATCCGAACTCGCCGACATGTGCCGAACCCACGTTGAGCACGAGCCCGATGTCGGGCTGCGCGATCTTGCACAAAGCGGCGATGTGACCTTCACCGCGCGCACCCATTTCGAGAACCAGAAACCTGGTCTGCGAATCGATCCGCAGAGCAGTCAGCGGCAGTCCAAGTTCGTTGTTGAACGAACCTTCCGGCCACACTGTCGAACCCGCAGATTCAAGAATCTGACCGAGGATGTCTTTTGTACTGGTCTTTCCACTAGAACCGGTTACAGCAAGCACGGTCACGTCGGCACATGCCGAGAGCACGTGTTCAGCCAATGCACCAAGCGCAGCCACCGTGTCTGCCACCACAATTCGGGGGCCGTCGCCATCCACCTCTGAGATGGCTGCGACGGCGCCTGCGGCGAGCGCGGCCTCAATGTGGTCGTGGCCGTCATGGTTCTCACCGCGTATCGCGATGAAGAGATCGCCTGGGCAGACTTTGCGCGAGTCGATCTGGCAACTCCCTACCACCAGCGCCTCGTTATCCGACGACTTCACTAGCGTCCCAGAAACAGCATGGGCGACCTCAGCGGCCGAAAGCTGGATCATGGCGACTCAACCAATGCCTCGGAGAGCACCACACGATCGTCAAATGCGTGGAACTGACCGTTGATCTCTTGAGTCGTTTCGTGACCCTTTCCCAGCGCAAGAATCACATCGCCGCGACTAGCCATGCGAACAACTTCGCGCAACGCATCCTCCCGACCAGTGATCTCGTGGACCTCCGCACGCTGTTCTGCCGGAACACGTGCGACGCCGACCATCATCTCGCGACGAATCTGTGCGGGGTCCTCTGCCCGAGGATTGTCGTCGGTAATGACGACAACATCTGCTAGGCGCGCGGCGACTTCGCCCATCAATGGCCGCTTGCCTCGATCACGATTGCCTCCGCAGCCAACGACAGCCAAAAGCCGCCCACCCCGGTGACTCGCCAACTCTTGTCCCACGCCAAGCGCACGTTCAACAGCGTCCGGGGTGTGCGCGTAGTCAACGAGGACTGCTAGGCCGTTTGTGCCACCAACGGGCTCCATTCGGCCAGGAACCGCCGCGCACTCGGCGACCCCGAGGCTCGCAGCCTGCACATCCACTCCAATTGCGTTGCAAGCCGCGACGGCCGCCAGTGCGTTTCGGACATTGAAGAGCCCTGGGAGCCGGCAGCCTGCGCTGCTCTGACCACCCGGCCCGCTGATCCGGAATTGCCAGCCGACGTTGACGATCGCCAGATCTGTGACCTGCCAATCCGCTTGTTTGGCAGGACTTCCCGCGGGTGAAACCGAATAGGTTTCGATGGGGATCGCAACGGATTCGGCGAGCCGCTGACCCCACTCATCATCGACGCACACGATCGCCCGCGCGGCAAACTCGTCAGTAAAGAGTCTCGCCTTGACCGAAAAGTAGTCAGCTTGGTCGACGTGAAAGTCGAGGTGGTCATGGCCAAGATTCGTGAACACAGCAACGTCAAATCGCACCCCGCTGACCCTTCCGAGCGCGATAGCGTGGCTCGACACTTCCATCGCCACCGCCTCAACGCCGCGCTCGACCATCACGGCGAGCGTCGCGTGAAGGTCCGGTGCCTCAGGGGTAGTCCGAACGGATTTGAGTTGTTCATCGCCAATTCGGGTGGCGATGGTGCCGATGAGTCCTGTCGCCACTCCCGCTTTGCCCAAGCCCGCCTCAGCAAGCATCGCGGTGGTGGTCTTCCCGTCAGTGCCCGTGATGCCAATAATCCGCAACGATCGGGATGGGTGCCCGTAGACAGCAGAAGACAAATAGCCAACCCTCGAACGCGGGTCGTCACACACCAAGGTTGGAATTGCCGGGAAGTCCACCAGAATCAGGTCCTGCCCGATCTGGTCGGTGAGGATCGCTGCACAACCACGTTCCACGGCCTCAGCTGCGAATTTGGCCCCGTGGGTATTGGCACCCGGCAGCGCGCAATATAGGTCACCTGGCAACACACTTCGCGAATCCAGTGTGATCCCACATACCGTGACGTCCGGAACGTCGCCTAGCCACTCGTGACCTTCGGCAAGCGACCTCAACGAACGCGCCACAGGTATCGGCCGCAATGGTCGTTCGCGGCCGTGAGAACTACCGGGCATTTCTAGCGTCCGGACCAGTTCCAGGGGCCGCCCTTCGTGGAACCCTTGACGTGCAGTTCCAATTCAGGAGACTTGCTGCCTGACGGCGGGATCTGCATCATTTGCAGCGCCGAACTCATGACGGCTTTGAACACCGGTCCACCCGTGACACCGCCGAAGTACTCACGCTTGGGATCCCGCGTAATAACGGCAACAACCAGTCGCGGGTCATCGGCCGGCGCGAGCCCGATGAAGGAGGCAACGTAGCCGCGATATCCGCCCTTGCCGCCGTTCGCCTCTGGGTCGTACAACTGAGCCGTTCCCGTCTTACCGGCCACCCGATAGCCATCGATCGCTGCTACCGGGGCGGTACCCGCATCGGAGACAACCTGCTCCATCATGGGGATGAGCTTCTTCGTCGTCTCTTCGCTTACGACCCGGGTCGACTCTCCCTCAGGCATTCGTTCAACATTGCCGTCCGGGTCGATCTTTGCGTCAATGATGCGAGGCGTCACTCGTACGCCGCCGTTGGCGATCGTTGCGAAGGCAGATGCCATTTGAACCGCGTTGGTTGAGTAACCCTGGCCGTACGCAACGTTGGGGAAGGTGAGGTCGCCCCATTTCTCAACGGGAGGTAGTTCCCCTGGGTTTTCCGTCGGCAGACCGAGCCCGGTGAAGGAGCCGAAGCCGAACTTCTTGAGGTATTCGTACTGCTTCTGTGCACCAATCAACTCGGCGGCTTGGATCGTGCCGATGTTGCTGGATTGGGCAAGCACACCGGCGAGGGTCATCTTGTAGAACGGGTGGTCAACGTCGTCTCGGAATTGGAACTTGCCGTCACCATTCTTGCGGGGTAGGCGGTTGGGTACGTCAAATACGGTGTCTGGCTCGGCCGCGCCTTCTTCAAGCACGGCTGCCATCGTCATCACCTTGCCGGTGGACCCCGGATCAAATGCCTGCTCAACGGAGTGGTTCTTGAGGTGTTCGGGGTCGCGCTTCGACACGTCGTTTGGATCTGATGTGGGTGCTTGGGCCAACGCCAGGATTCGTTGAGTCTTGGAATCCATCACCACGACGGTTGCGCTCTCGGCTGCAAACCGCTTGACGCTAGCGTTGATTTGCTGTTGCGCAACCCACTGAAGATCACGGTTGATCGTCAATTGGTAACTCGAGCCCGGTTGTGGGTCGATTTCGTTGCCTGTTCCAGTTGGGATCTCGCCGCCGGTCGCGGACCGTTCGTACGTCTTTGATCCGTCGACCCCGGCGAGTTCTTCGTTGAACTTGGCTTCAATTCCGGCCACCCCATCGCCGTTCGCATTGGTGTAGCCGAGGACATTCGCGGCCAACGAACCAGACGGGTACACCCGAAGTGATGCCGGTTCACTGTAGAGACCGGGCAACTTCAGGCCCTTAATCGCATCCCACTTCTCGAGCGTCACTTTGCGTGCGAGGTAGGCGAATCGAACTTCTTTGCCGGATTGATTGGTCGACCGCTGCATCGACGCAATGAGCGTCGCTTCCGGTATTCCAACGACCGGGGAGAGCTTCGCGGCGTACTCTGCGGGGTCGTCGATCAGGTAGGGGTCCGCAGTGATGTCGCGGGCGGGAACAGACTGCGCGAGCGCGATCCCGGTCGCGTCGTAGATCTTTCCGCGCTCAGCGGGCTGAACAACCTTGACCATTCGCGAGTTCTGCGCAACCTGAGCTACAGCGTCTCCGCGGACAATCTGCAAATCGACGAGTCGAGCTGCGAACAGTGAGAACACAAACAGCGCGCACAGGAGCAGCGCCCGAAGACGGTGGCTACCGTCGCCGAGCCTAAATGGCGCCGACATCGAGCCATAAATGCGCAAGCCTGTCCGCGACCAGTAGTTGTCATCATGACCGTCACGGTCGTCATGATCGTCCCACTCCGGCTCGCGCCGGTCACGCGATCGACGCGGTGGTGAACTCAGGCTCACTGGGTTACGCCCCGTGCTGCGCCGACCGGGGACTCGCCACCTGCCGGTGGTCCCGGGGTGAACTCATCGCCAAGGTCAGTTGACGGGACAGAACCGAGAGCCGTCTCACCACCAACGATTCCTGCAACTGCACCCCCAGCAAGACCACCTGTGATGCTGGGGTTCTGCCCGACCGGGAACTCCCCAGCGAACGGATCGGCGACCTTTGGTGCTTTTGGCTTCTTCGGCTTGGCTGCCGGTGGAACCTGCGCCGGCTCTGCTTCGCCAAGAATCTTGCCATCGGCGAGGCGGAGGAAGATCGGGCTGCTTGCGGCGACCATGCCCAACTCTTTGGCGCGCGCCTCGAGCCCGATTGGGGACTCCGCAGCCGCGAGTTCGCTAGAGAGCGTTTGTTCGCGCACAGTCAAATCACGAGCAGTCTGCCGGATGTCTTGGAGTTGGAAGCTGTTCTCCGCCAGTGCCGTGTTGAGCAATAGGAGGGCCACCAAGATCGACGAGAGGAGTCCCAGCACAAGGACGAGGAATGCTCCACTTCCGAGTCGCACTCGGCGGCCCGCAAGTACAAGCCGAAGGGAACCCACAGTCGTTCCAGGAGTCAGCGCTCCAAGGTTGATTCCCATCGCGCTGCTCGCGGCAGCGGCGGCTCCTCCGGCTGCAACGGATTCTGCCGTTCCGACTGATTCCCCCTTGCCACGCTGCTTGGGGGCATCGGCACGTGACTGCGCCGTACCAGGGCGCACCAGTCGAGACCCGACTCGACTACCGAGTGAACTGGCAGAGGAGCGCAAACGGCGACCAGATACCCCGTCGTGAGATACCGCTGTCATGCCGCCACCCCCCTTACCCGTTCTGCCGCGCGCAGTTTGGCTGATGCCGCACGCGGATTTTCAGAAATCTCCAGGTCCGACGGTACCTCTGCACCCCTGGTAAGTAGGCGTAGCGAAGGCCGCGCGTCGTCAGGAATAACAGGAAGCCGGACTGGGCTCGATTCGGTCGAGTCCTTGGCAAAACGCCGCTTTACGATTCGATCCTCCAGCGAGTGGTACGAGATCACGGCGATTCGACCGCCCACGACCACGGCCGCTAGCGCTGCGTCAATCGCAGCCGGAAGCCCCTGTATTTCACGGTTGATCTCAATCCGCAGAGCCTGAAAGGTCCGCTTCGCGGGGTTTCCCCCAGTTCGTTTTGCTGGAGCCGGAATCGCATCGCGAACCAACTCAGCAAGCTCGGTGGTGGACGCGATGGGCTTGACTGCACGCGCCGCCAGAATCGCACGCGCGATTCGACGGGCACTCTTCTCTTCGCCGAAGTCCCGTAGCACCCCGACTAGTTGCTGTTCGCTGTACGTGTTGACGATGACGGCTGCGGTGAGCTCGTCCTGCGGGTTCATCCGCATATCGAGGGGAGCCTCACGAGAGTATGAAAATCCCCGCTCGGGCTGATCGAGTTGCATGCTCGATACCCCGAGATCGAAGAGCACCGCGTTCACTTCGCCGCCGTTGACGCCTTCAAGTAGCGTTGCGAGGTGTTCGTGTTCTCCGGCGAGCGGCACAAACCGATCTCCGAATGGGGCGAGTCGCTCTTGTGCTTTGGCGAGCGCCTGGGGATCACGATCCACCCCGACCAGCGTGAGGTCCGGGAACGTCGCGAGGAACTTCTCGCTATGACCGCCGAGTCCAAGCGTGGCATCCACCATAAACGCGCCCGGCCGGTCAATCGCTGGTGCCAGTAGTTCGACGCAACGGTCAAGCAGGACAGGAACGTGCATGATGCCCTCCGATCCTTGCTGCTCTGCGTTGCGGTGATGGTCGTAGCTGCTCGGTTGTGGTGGCTGGTGAGTGTGGACTCAGGTCCCCGTCCGCGCCGCTTCCGGTGTTGGGGAAGAACACCGGAGTCGTTCGCTGTGCGTAGACCGGGGAAGGTGACTCGCACAACATTGACGGTCGGCCAGGGGCCTGACTGCACACTCAGGTCACATTTCAGGTGGCGTTTAGAAGAGCCCAGGCACCACCTCTTCCGACAGGTCAGCAAATGCGGGTTCTTGTGCATTGAGGTACTCGTCCCACGCGACGGGGTTCCAAATTTCGACTGTGCCGTGGTTTCCGACGACGACACAGTCTCGATCGAGCCCGGCATACTCCCGCAACGCAACTGGCACGCTGATTCGCCCTTGCTTGTCCGGTGTCTCGTCTGAAGCCGCTGAGAACAGCACGCGGCTGTACGCCCGTGCACGCGCATCTGATCGCGATGCCTCCCGGACCCTGCCGGCATAGTCAGCGAATTCACCGACGGGCCAGACGACGACCGAGCGGTCCTGGCCTTTGGTCAGGACAACCCCCGGCGCGAGGCCATCGCGGAACTTGGCTGGGAGGACAAGCCGTCCCTTGTCGTCGAGCTTTGGGAAATGGGTACCAAGAAACACGTGCAACCCACCTCCCGACGGCAGTTCGATCAGCTACTTCTGCGCCACCCTACTCCATTTTCCTCCACTTTCAACCCAAACAGCCCCACATGAACCTATTTCACCCTTCGCTCAAACCAAAGCGAGAGATCTCGGAACCGAATCGCGTCGGTCAAAATGTCAGTCGAGCGCTCGAACATGCGGCACCGGAATCGTCGTCAGCACACACAAGAGCGGGACCCCCGACAACTTCGTCGAAGGTCCCGCTCTCTACTCCGCGCGTTCACTGGCCGCGCAGTTGACTCGGTGTACTACTCCCCCGCTGGGAGCTCCATTGGACCCGCCTTGGCTTGCGGGAAATAGTTCTTGCCGATACCGGAGTCCGCCTTCGGCACCATGACCGTGCGCTTCCACGAGACGATCTGGTCGCCATTCTGGTTGAGGCCACGAGTGTTCATCGTGACAATTCCGGCGAACGGACGCTTCGCGGACTCTCGCTTGTCAATGCAGATCGACTCGGCGTAGATCGTGTCGCCAATGTAGACGGGGAACGTCAACTTAATGTCCGTCCAGCCTAGGTTTGCGACGGCGTTCTGACTCATGTCGATAACCGACAATCCCAGTACCAACGCAACCGTCAGTCCACTGTTGACAATGATCTTTCCGTCAGTAATCGGATTTGACGCCGCGAGGTGCGCATTGAAGTGGTTCTGGTTGGTGTTGCAGGTGAGCAGGGTGAACCACGTTGAGTCAGCTTCAGAGATCGTGCGACCAAACGGGTGCTGGTAGACGTCCCCCACCTCGAAATCTTCGAAGAATCGGCCGAGTTGAGCTGGATGTACCGTCACGGATTCACCTTTCACGCAGGAAATTTCGACAGCGCAGGCACCCATCCGGGAGTTGCGCAGTGCAAATCTTCGCCCACGGCAAACGCAGAGCACCCCACCGGGTGCGCGTTGCCTCGTCTACGCCTTACGCACGAGGAAGTCCGATGGCGCTCTGCCGTACCGACCTTCACCCTCGATGCGCAATTCGGAAAGCCATTCCAGAGAAAGCTCAAATGCGGCGTTCGCCAGGTCTTGGCTATCGCGGAAGTCGTCGGGTCGAGTTCGAATCGGCCAGGGACCAGGCAAATACAACAGCGTCCGGTCACGGACCTTTTCAAGGTCTCGCCGCACCTGCTGAGAGGCCATGATCGCGACCGTCCGCAGCATCATGGAACGCAAAGTCGCTTCTTGCTGAGGTGCGACGACCGTGAATCCACAGTCGAGCACG
>JBAYVO010000031.1:0-15617 GCA_041674545.1 Candidatus Nanopelagicales bacterium
CTTCCAGCGCTTCAACTCCTTTGCCGGGCTCACGCCTTTCTTGCGCAACATGGTCGTATCGATGCCCCATCGAATCGATTCGCAGCGGTTCCATCGAGCTGCATCTGCAGCTGCAGTTCCCCGTGCGTCCATCAGCCATCGGTAGTTGTTCGCTCCGCTGTTGGATGGCTTCGCCACGGCTCCGTCTGCAGCGGGGTTCAAGGCCACTACCGCGAGACCGATGGCGACCGCTATCGCGGTGGACACCAGCCGCAATCGACTCCGGGGCGATTGTTCAATCTGCGTGTTCATGCCTACCTCCAGTGGTGAACGTCTGATCGTTGGTGACGATGGACCTAGATGACGGGCTTGCCAGGCAGTTGGCGGTCCTTGATCGCGTCACGGCGGCTGTTGATTGCATTGTTGAGTTGATCTCTCGCGGAATCGAAGTCTTTCGTCACCTGATCAGACGTGTTTTGAAAGTCCTCCCAGGACGGCTCGTCGAGCAAGTTGCAGCTACCAATCACACACGTGGCGAGGTTCGAATCGAGCGCTCCGATCAGCTCGTTCATCCCGGCCATACCGTCCCCAACGACGCTCGCGACGTTCGAGTGCTGGGAACCGATCTCGTTCGGAGCGACGAGACCGTTCATTTGGTTGCGAACCTCAGTCCGGTTCGCGTGAGCCGCGGCGAACATTGTTCGTGCGGTGCTCGTCTCGTAGTATGTTGCTGCCCGAATTTCGTCGAGTTGCCTGCCCGTGTCCGCACGCATCCCGTCGTACTGCGTGATGAGGGCTCCCATCTGGCTGGCATATGAATTCACCGCGGCCAGATCCGCGGCCTGCTTCTGCTTGACGGCTGCGTTCTTGCTGTTCCACTTCGCAATTGCTTGGCTACCACGGGCGACGAGACCGTCAACCGTCGCGAGCGATGTGTCCGATCCGGGGACCCCGACGGTGTCGCTTCCGGCGTTGACCGAGTCGAGTGCAGGCTTGAGTGATCCGCGCAACGTCGGCCACTGGTCCAACGTGTCGGTGTTGAGTGCAGCTAGCCCGGCGACAGCGGTCAAGGCGGATTGCACGGATTTGGCTCGTGCGGCATCCTCGCCTTCGAGGCCAGCGGTGCCTTCAGCGAGCGCGGTTCCTGCTGCGGCAGCGTTCGCTGCAATCGCGCGGATCTGCTCAGTTGTGACGACTTGACCCAAGTCGGCCGAGGCTGTGGTCAACCCTTGAGTTGCCGTGGCGATCGTGGCGTCTACGCGTTCCTGGTTCGACTGATTCTCGAGGTATGCACTCGCCGCGAATCCGAGCAGTCCGGCAGCCAGAGCAGAAGCCGCCGCAATCGCCGTTAGCTTCGCTCCACGTCCGGCGTACCACGCGCGTCCGCCAGCAGCATTGTTCGTTGCTGCAGGAGGCGTCGGGGGAGCAGCGATAGGCGCGAAGCCGATCGGATCAGTGTCGCCTGCTTGCAACGGTGCCGCCGAGTAGGCGGCCGCTGGATCCGTAGCGACGCCGAGTTCAGTCTTCACTCCGCAGTTGTTGCAGAACCTGTCCCACGGCGCGATGGGGTTCGTGCAGTCCTTGCAGTCGGTGAGCGGGCTCTCGATCATCGCAGTCATTTGTCGTGCCTTTCGGTCTTGCCACTATCTGGGCTAGTCGCATGCGGTCCGTTGTTCTTCGTGACTCAAAAGTACGACCGAAATACCGAAAGCGCTGTAGGGGTAATTACCCCTTTGCGGTCACAAGTTTGCGGGTGCAACGTTGCGTGGAAGGCTCGCTACGTGCAGACGAATGGGCGACCCGACGGTGAGGTCTTCGTCCACTCACCGGCGTTGCCGTATTCCAAGGTGTTTCGCGACACCGGATCGAATCCGCTCGGGCCTGAATACGCTGGGACGAATTGTCCGTCGGTAGTTCCTTCTACTGTCTTGCCGACGAAGTAGTAGGGCCACTTCTCGATGTCGCTCTTTTCCAGTGTGGGGTTCGAGGCAGCGACCTTTCCTTTGAAGCACTGGAGCCCCGGCCCAGTCGTTTCGGTTTTCTGCATGATCACGTTGTCTCCGCTGCGCTTGATCGTCAACAAGTATCCGTACTGTTTGTAGTTCGTCGTTCCCTGCGCAATGTTGGCCGCGATAGGTGCCGGGACAGCCGTGGGAGTTGGCTTCGGAGCGGGCTTCACCGCGGCTGGCGCGTCCGACTTGAGTGCGGGCGCTGGTGCTTGGCTCGCTGCCGCAGTCACGACTGGCGGTGCTTCCTTCAGCTTCTCGTAGGTCACAGTGCCTGCCCCAGCGGTCGCAACCGCACCGGCCGCGACCGCTGCCACCACGACCGGCTTCGCAGCCATAGCGGCGAAGATCCCACCGGAAGTCAGTGTGGTGGTGGTACTCACCGCGGTCGTCCCGCTTGCTGCGGCGGCTCCGCCGAGCACTGCTGAACTGGCTCCCGATGCGATGACCGCGGCGGCCGAACCTACTGCCGCTCCCGCGAGCATCGCGGTTCCGCGTGAGCGCCATTTTGGTCCGTACTGCGCGCTCGCCACCGTGGCAAGCATCTCTGCAACTTGGTGGGTATTTGACGGTCGACGGACGGGATCGGAATCCATGCAAGCCTCCACGATGGATGCCAAGCCAGCATCCATCGTGGAGGTGTCGACAGGTGTGTGCCGAGCGGTCAAGGCCGAGGTGACGGTGTCGCCGACGAAGGGTGGTCGGCCAGTCGACATTCCGTAAAGCAAGGCTCCGAGTGCGAAGACGTCGGCGGGAACCGATGCAGGTTGGCCGCGCAATTGCTCCGCGGAGAGGTATCCGAGCGCGATTCCTTGTGGGTCAGAGTCGGAGACTCCGCTGACATCCGCGATTTTGCTTTGCCCCTCGCGGTTGAGGAGCACGTTATGTGGGGTCAGGTCTCCGTGGACGAGCCCGAGGGAATGGAGGTAGGTGACGCCGTCGAGGGCGCCGGCCAGGGCGGCCGCACACGCTTGTGGCTCAAGCGGTTGTGCCTGCCTGATCAAGGACGCGATCGATGTGCCATCGACATACTCCATAACCACAGCGATGTCCGTGTTCTCGCGGTCGAGGTCATACACCTGAACCCAGTGCGGATGGTTGGTGTTAGCCATCACTCGGACGGCATTTTCGAGTCGCCGGAACCGGGCTCGATCCTCGATGAGTTGCTGATTGAGGATTCGAAGAGCGGTTGGCCGATTGAGGAGAGGGTCGTAGGCGAGAAGGACGACCCCATTGGCACCTTGACCGATGACTGCCTTGACCTCGTATCGACCGTAGAGCGCCGCGACTAGTGGTGAACCGCAGACCACACAAAACTGCAAGCCCACAACGGACTCATTGCCGGACCCGCACTGGGAACAGAATCGTTGGTTCGCCATGGATGCCTCTTGGATTCAATCCGCCAACTGCGGAGCGTTCACGCTTCGTTCGTTCGGGCAGGAGCCTTGCGACCCAGGGCAGGCGCACTGGGATGGCTTCTCTGGGCCGCAAGGTGATCTCGCTAGCGCGGGCTCGAATCGCGCCGTGATCACGGTAACCCGGTCGAACCTGATGCATCTGTGGGCAGAACTACCCATCTTGGTTCGGCTAGCAGCGGTTGGTGTCCCTGAAAGTCCGCAGGGATGCGCTCATCTCGGCCCATGTCGCGGCATCCCCAATCTGGGTTTGCGGTAGGGAGCGACCCGCCGTCTGGAATCGGCCGATGGCTTGCGCGGTGACGTCATCGAATACCCCGGTGATGGGCAGCGCAGGAGCACCCGGCTCGCCGGTGATGCCGTAGTCAAGGTTCGCGAGCCCCCATTGCAGCGCGGAAACATAGGCGGTCGGTGACGATTGATCGACGGGGACACCGCCGGGCGGCGTCGGGTTGCACGCGAGTTGCTGAATGGTTGCCGATGGCACGGTGCCCGGGTCGACGTCTGTCGAGTTCGTGCCATCCGTCGTTGAAGCCACCCCCGTTGCGGGGGTTTCCTTGCCGGTCAACGTACTCACCGCGAAGACCGTCACGAGGCCGGCCGCGACGGCCATCGCGGCACCGATGACCAAGGTCTTGCGTGGCTTGCGCGCTAGAGAATTGTCCTGTGGGGAGTAGGGAGTGGAACCTGCTGCACTCGCCGGAATCTGCGGTGCGGCGGCCGTCACAGTGGCTGCGGCAGGTTCAGTTCGTTGGCCGCATGTCGTGCAGAATGCGGCACCGTCCATTCGTGGTTGGCCGCAGCCGGTGCAGTACTTCACGCCAAGATCGTAGCTACGTGTCGCCAGATGCAGAACCCAGAACAGCCGCAAACTTCACGCGCAGCTACAAAGGGGTAGTTCTGCCCACTCGGTTGCAGCGCTCGCTTCATCGCTACAGCTGGTCCGAGGACCTTGCTGGCGCGTGGGGCGGCACTAGTTCGTTAGCCCGAGTGCAATCGCCAGTCGGGTCAGGTCCGCTCGTCGGCGAAGACCGCATTTGTCGCGGATTCGGTCGAGGTGCGAGTGAACCGTCTTGACGCTGATCGACAGGCGCTCCGCGAGTTCGGCGTCGGTACAGCCCTCCGCCACGAGACGGAGGATCTCTGCCTCGCGCTGGGTGAATTGGGAGGCCGCGTCGTCGCCGCCCTTTTGCATCGTCGCCAAGAGTCCTTCGGGTGGCGCGATCTCGAGCATCGTGAAGCTCGCTGATCCGATGAGTACTCGATCCCCCGGATTCACCTGCATGGGAGTCGTCGCTTTGATGCCGTTGACGAACGTTCCGTTACTGCTCCCGAGGTCGCGAATCCGCCATCCATTGTTAAAGCGTTCGAGTACCGCGTGTCGGCGCGACACCGTGACGTCTTGACTGAAGACGAGATCGTTCTCGTCGAGGCGCCCGATCGTGACGCGCTGCCCGGAAAGTGGGAACAACTGTGCGCCCGCACCAGATCCGACTTCGATCGCGTCCACGTGTTTCCTCCGCCAGTAGCAACAGTTCAGCAAGCCGTCGCTAGCCAATACTGCAGCGACGATAGCCGAGCAAGTAGTGGCCGTGCTTGGAAGTAGATCGTTTCCTAGGCCGAAACGATCTACACTCACTTCGGAACCGGAAGCGAGCGTGGCAGTCGGTGCCACATTCACCACACCAGAGGGCGGCCCATGAGCACGATGTTTTGTCACAACTGTGGCCTCAAGGTAGAGGTCGGCAGTGGGTTGCACTTCTGCACCGTGTGCGGCGAACCACTCATTGACGGCGCCTACGGAAGGTTCGAGATCCGTCGGGTGATCGGCAACGGTCCTGCTGGGGTCGTCGTACTCGCGCACGACCCGACGCTCGAGCGTGACGTTGCCCTGCGCCTGATTGCCGCCGCCGTCACCGACGATCAAATCGGCTTTGCGCGGTTGGTCGAATCAGCTCGGACGATGGCATCGCAGCAGCACGCCAACTGGGTCCAGGTATATGAACTGGCCGATATCGATGGCACTGCGGCGGTCGTTATGGAGTTTGTCGACGGAACATCGCTGGGTGGACTTGTGGCGAACGGTGGACTTGTTCCGCGCGACTGTGCGGCAGCCTTCGCAGGAGCCATCGATGGAATCGAACATCTGCACAACGTGGGTCTCACGCACGGCGACTTGACCCCAAACAACGTCCTCCTTGATCGCCTCGGAACGAGCAAGATTGCCGACGTTGCATCTCCTCTCGATCTGACACCGGGCGCACTCTCTCTCGGTTTTGCGGCGCCGGAACAGTTGACCGGTGCAGAGCCGTCAGTCGCGGCAGACGTGTACGCGCTAGGAACCCTGGTCTACGCCGCAGCAACCGGCCGCGCACCCTTCCCGACGAGTTCGCTGGAGGAAGCACTCGCCGCGCGCGACGTGGCGCTAGACCTGACGGGCGTATCTTCGGTACTCGCGCCACTGATCGAGGAATGTGTTCACGTCGATCCGACAAAGCGCCCCGCGACTGCCGCGATCATCGGGCACAAGCTCGCTGCCGCCGCCGACGCCGAGTTCGGGGTTGGGTGGCGGATGCTTGGAACCTCGGGTCTGGCGGCCGGAGTGGCGGGGGTCGTTGGAGCCAGCGTGATGGCGGGTGGAGCAAGCGCGGGTGGCAGTGCTGCTGCAGGTGCTGCCGCCGGTGGCGCAGCCGCAAGCTCGTCCGCGGCGAGCACCCAGGCCGCGTCAGGCGGATTGATGGCGACGATCGCTGCCAAGCCAGTTGTTGCCGGTGCGATTGCCGTTGGCGCGGTCGCGGTGGTTGGCGTGTGCGGGTTCACGGCGTACAAAGCGTTCGGCTCCAGTGAGCAGGCACCTGTTGTTGCCGAAGCCTCACCAAGCCCGGAAGTCACGGCTGCCGCATGGGTACCTGTCCCCGAAGCCCTCAACGGCGCGGCCCCTCCTGGCCTTCCGGAGGTTTGCTACAAGGTCGGCGCGAAGACACCACCGACGATCACGCTTACCGACGGTGTCGGGGAGATCCCTGGAACCAAGGGCTACGGGAAGTACACCGTGATTGGAACGCCCGTCAAGGGACGATTCGTTGAGGGCGGTGCGGATTACACCGTCTATGCGTTCCAGTGCATCGGCGACGGTAACTACCAGATGTCTGGGCTGACTGTGGTTGACGCGGCAGGCAATGGCGTCACCACGACCCCTGCCACCACGCTCGAGGCAGTGACGCCTTACGCGAGTCAATACGCCCCCGGTGGGTCGATTTCCGGCTCGTCACAGATGTCGTTCGGTGTCGCAGGTACAACGCCGACCCTGAGTGGGACGTGGAGCGCTAGAGGCGGCGGGGGTTCTGCTTCGTTTGTCCTCAAGGTTGGGTTGAACCAAGCGGCTCCAGGTGCCCCGATCACCCAAGACGTCACGCCGGTAACTCCGATTCCGGTTGCACCGGGAATCGCGAAGGGACTGTCGTTCTACACACCAGCGTTCGAGGATCCCAGTGTCGGTAGCGTGACTATTGAGAGGAAGGGCAACTCCGTGACGATGGAGTTGTCGCAACCGGCTGCGGGCGTGGCGAAGTGCTTCAAGGGGAAGGTGACGAACGAGGCGTTCGTGGGGGAAACCAAGGAGTACTCCGCCGATGGTTTCTCCTCTGGAACGCTTGTTTCCACATCGAAGAAGCCGATCCCGTTTACCACCAATGGGCAGATGCTGACGATCAACGGCATCGACTATTCACTAGAAGAGCCCGAGGGAATCACCACTAGCAGCCTCTGCAGCTAGGCGTATGGACGCAAGACCGCAAGACCGCAAGACCGCGAGACTTGGGCGACAGGCCTTAGAAGCAGGACCATGAGCCCACGGAGTACAACGCGCCGCCGCCGTCACCCCAGCTTTGATCGGTCTGTTTCAAATTGCCGACGCTCTCTAGTCCTGGATTGAAATATGGGCGCATGAGGGGTTCATCGAGACTGTTCTGGGTCCAGTCAACCTGCATCGTCAAAGATGCTGCAGCTGATGTCGTTCCTGCCCAACACCCGTAGGCGTTCCTCGCCGTGGCGGCACGATTGGCGGGCACGGCCTCACTGGCAGTGAAACCTTCGTAGCGGACTACAGCAAATGCTTGCTTGACGACCGTTTCGCTTCCTTCCGTCCGGGGTGAATCAACTTCGAAGGCGAGTCCTTGTGCCTTTGAGGCTGGCACGGTGAATCTGACTCTGCCGTCCTGCACAGGTAGCGGACCAGACGACCACTTCGTTGCCGGCGCATTCGTGTCTTGCGACAAGCTCTCAAGCGCCCAGACGGCGTTGATGGTGCAGTCGTCGCAGCCAGAAACCCCGATCGTGACGTCGACCTCTGCGGCGGCTGCCGGTGCCTGCTGAGTGCTGTCGGTGTTTGTGTTGGTCTGAACCTGTTCTCGGTTGGTCAGGCTCATTGTGGCAACCACAACCACCGCGATGCTGGCAGCAACCGCAACAACGGGTAGCCCGCGTCGGCGAATCGTGCGGGTTCGCTGCCTTCTTCGGGCTTGCTTGATTTGCCGCTTGAGGTCGAGGTCTGCGGGCACATCCGCTAGCGACCACCGCGCATCGAGCACAGTCCGTATGTCGTCGGTGCCTAGGACGGTCGTCGCTTCGGGGTCGACGGTGGTTCGGCATCCGGTGATCAACATGGTGACGTCTGGGCGATCGCGAGGGTCGGTCGACAACGCGGCCGAGACCAGGGGGAATAGCCCAGGAAGGATCGCGGCGAATGCGCGCAGGTCTGGAGTGGTGTTCATGATCTGCCACGCCACTGACTCTGAACTTCCCGGTTCGAAGGGGAGTTGCCCAGTCGCCGCGTAAAGCACGACGGCACCCCACGCGTGGACGTCAGTTGCGGTGGTCTCGCCGGTTCCGAAGAGCTGCTCTGGGGCCATCCAGCCAAGGGAACCGACCTGTTCCCCCGTCGCGGTCAGGCTCGTTGCGTCAGCCCGGTGCGCGACTCCGAAGTCCACAACCTTCGGACCGGTGGGAGACAGGATCACGTTCGAGGGCTTGAGGTCGCGGTGGATCAACCTCGCGGCGTGGATGTCGTGCAGTGCCTGGGCCAAGCTCCACGCCAACAGCTGAACCTGATCGGCAGCGAGCGGGCCGTAGGCGTCAACGTATTGGGTGAGGGTCTGCCCGGGGACGTAGTCCATGGCGACCCATTGCGGGGACTGTTCGGTATTGGCGTCAACGAATCCGGCGGTGCACGGACCGCGCACCGATTTGATGGCGTCAACCTCGCGCGCAAACCGCGCGCGAAAGTTCGATTGATCGGCGAGCTCGCTACGCACAATCTTGATAGCGACCGGCACTCCGGATTTGCCGACGCCGAGGCAAACAATGCCCATTCCGCCAGACCCGAGGGGCCGCACGACCAGATACTCGCCGACCTTCTTCGGATCGAGCGGCGCAGCGTTGCTCAACTCGCAACTTCCTTGACTAGGCGACGGACGTGACCCCCGCAGCGTAGTTGAAAGATCGTTCCGACGCTCCCGCCTGTGCTGGCGCTACCTGTGATTGGGCACTTCTGCCCACCGAGTCGCTCGCGCCTGCCCTCGTAGCCTGCGCCGCGGAGGTGTAGGCGGTCAGTGTTCCGCTCTCTGGGGTGACGCATGAATGAGCACCGGGTGCGCTAGGCACGCAGCGAACGGGTGTGGGGGTGTGACCTACGTTGCAGCGGTTTCGGTCCAATTGGGTAGTTCTACCCACTGTCGCGAACCCGGCGCACTCGTAGCGTGGTCACATGATCAATAGCCACAGTCTGGCTGCTTCGCGCGATGCGCTGAGCCAGCTGTTGGTAACGATTGGCGCCGATTCCCGCCTATTGGATGCACGCGATTGCCTCACGTTCGGCCGCGACGAGTCCTGTGACTGGCACGTTGACGACGATCATGTCTCGCGGCGTCATGCGTTCCTGTTCTGGAACGGGAGGTGGATGCTGAAGGACCTCGCCTCGACGAACGGGACCTTTGTTGATGGGCGCGCTGTCGGTGTCTGGGAGATCGGCGGTGCCGGATCGTCAGTCAGCGTTCGTTTGGGTGACCCGGATGTCGGCGCGAAGATCGAGTTCGTGTCGAGAGGATGGCGACCCAGCGTCCAAGGGGAAGCACGGGCAACCGCAAGGATGACTGCCACCGAGCATTCTCCGGCAATCGTTGGACGCGATTCCCTGATTGTCGACATCGCGCTGGATCCCCTTGTGTCGCGCAAGCACTGTGAAGTATCGCTGGCCGGAAATGGCCTGGTCGTGACGGATTTGAATTCGCGCAACGGCACGTATGTCAATGGTTCGCGGGTCGAGAACTCTCTGCTTGCCCCCGGTGACGTAGTGACAGTTGGTACCACTGACCTCGATGTCACGAGTGAACGCGAGCTGGTTGTTCGACCTAGGCCGACGAGTGGAGGCGCGAAGGGTCGCAACTACAGCCGGGTGCGGATGAGAGCACGATGTTGACCCGGTGCTTCAACGGAGCCCGGTTGGTGCTGGGTCACTGCAATGAGGGGAACGCGAAGCCGGAACGTTCGCGCTCAGGTGGGGTAGTTGTACCCACGGCGCGTTTGCAGAATCAGTTCTAACGTGATCATGTGACCACTTCAGATGCACACGATGCACCCGCCCGATCGAAGCGAACTCGGCGGTTCTTACGAATCACGCCACTGGCGTTGACGGCCTTGATTGCAACGCCAGTCTTACTTGCTGGGCACTCGATCGACGTGGGTCATGCGGCTCACGTGGTGCTACGTGCATGCGGGGCATGACGGTGCAAAGCAATGACTTCGACGAAACAACGGGAGAGGCCAACGTGGCAACAGGTGATGCGCCGATCTTGATTCGCTGCGAGGGCGTCCAGCGGCGGGTTAACAGCGCCGAGGCGATCACCTTCGGTCGCGCGGAGGGTTGCGATGTGGTGGTCGCGGATCTGCAGGTTTCGCGACGCCATGCGGTGTTGTTCTGGCGCGACGGCTGGATCGTGCGCGATCTGACGTCAGCGAACGGCACGTTTGTGAACGGTCATCCGATTACCGAAGTTTCGGTCCCCGGCCTCGGTGAAGAGACGCGCGTCCGGTTTGGTGACCCGGTTGACGGGCCGGAGATCGTGCTGGTGGTTGAGGCGCAGCATCGTCCGGCAGCGGAGGTTCCGGTTTCGGAGTACCTCGAGACCCGAGTCTTCCGGTCGCGAGTCGGTCAAGCCGTGGTGTTGGGTCGCGGAGCCGACTCCGACATCGTGCTCGCCGATCCGCTCGTATCGCGTTCACACTGCCGAGTTGTCCAGACTGCGGCGGCGCTCGTGGTCACAGATCTCCAATCGAGCCACGGCACCTACATCAATGGTTCGCGCATCGTGGAGTCAGTGTTGAGTCCGGGTGACACCCTGACGGTCGGGAACACCGACATCGACGTCGACGGGTCAAGCCAGCTTGTCGTGAGGTCTGATGCCACGCGTACCGGACTCGTCATCAGAGACCTGAGTTACGAGACGCCCGAGGGTAAGCGCCTGATCTCCGACATCAACCTGAACGCACCGCGCGGGTCACTCATCGGGGTGATCGGCCCATCAGGGGCAGGCAAGTCAACCCTGATGAACGTGATCACAGGGCTACGCCAACCCACTCAAGGCACCGCATCGTTCGAAGGCCATGACATCCACGGTGCGTACACCTTCATGAAAACCCGGATCGGATTCGTCCCGCAAGAGGACTTGATCCACCGGCAACTCTCGGCCCGGCAGGCGCTTGGATTTGCCGCGGACCTTCGTTTCTCGCCGGACGTGAGTCGTGCCGAACGTGATGCGCGGGTGAATGAAGTAGTTGACCTCCTCGGTCTGCGCGAACACGAAAAGACGCCGATCGAGAAGCTCTCCGGTGGTCAGCGAAAGCGCGCCTCAATCGGACTGGAATTGCTCACCGAGCCCGCATTGTTGGTGCTCGACGAACCGACGTCAGGCCTTGATCCGAACACAGCACGCGACCTCATGAGGACGCTGCGGGCACTCGCAGATGCGGGCCACACGGTCGTCGTGGTTAGCCACGCGCCTGCTGATTTAGACGAGTGTGATCTCGTCGTTCTCCTCGCAGCAGGGGGGCTGCTCGCTGGGGTGGGCTCACCTGACTTGGTTCTGTCGCAGTTCAACACCGACGACTGGCGCGATGTGTACCGAGACGTCAGCAGTGAGGGTGGCGACCCCGCCGCGGCCCACGCCCGCTACGCGCAGGCTGCGGTCGGAGTTGCCGTTAGCGATCCACCACCGCCGCCGCGGCAAGCGCCCGCGATCGACGCAGCGTCGGGGTCGCTAAGGCCCAAACAACTCGGCACGCTCGTTCGTCGCCAGTTCCGCCTCCTCACGGCCGACCGCGGATACTTGATCTTCTTGCTGCTCCTCCCGATCGCGTTGGGCGCGTTGGCGCTCATCGTTCCCGGTAGCGATGGGTTTGCGCCATCGGTTGTCGATCCAGTGTCGAAGGAAGTACCGCAGATCCTGGTTGTCCTCATCTGTGGCGCATCCTTCGCCGGTTTGGCGCTATCGATCCGTGACCTCGTTGGCGAGCGGCGCATCTTTGAGCGTGAGCGCGCCGTCGGGCTTCGCCCAACTGCCTACCTGGCATCGAAGGTTGCGGTCTTCGCAGTCGTGGGTGTCGTTCAAGCGGTCGCGCTGACAGGTGTGGTGCTCGTAGGTAAGTCAGGTCCGACGGAACCGCTCGTGCTGCCGAACGCGTCGCTTGAGCTCTTCTGTGCGGTGTTGTTCACGCTGTGGTGTTCCTGTGCCTTGGGACTCATGCTGTCGAGCCTGGTGCGTTCGAACGAGCAGGTGATGCCGGTCCTGGTGCTTGTCATCATGGTCCAGTTGGTCTTCAGCGGCGGAATGATCCAGATCACTGGGCGCCCGGTGCTCTCGCAAATCTCGTTCCTATTCCCGTCTCGGTGGGGCTACTCGGCTGCCTCCGCGACCACAGACCTCCATCGGCTTGCGCCCGCAGTCACCCGTGATGCGCTCTGGGACCACAGCACGTTCCAGTGGCTCGTAGCGTGCTTGGCGTTGCTCGTCCTTGGGGCGGCGTTTCTTGCGATCACCCGTTGGCGTTTACGGGTGCCCCATCCGCGCGGACCGCGCAGGCGTTCGGCATGAGCCACCTCTAGCTAGAACGCCAGGTGGGGTATTTCTGCCCACGGCGCTTCTCCCATCCGCCACGTACGGTCTTGATCGTCAGGATCAGATCCTGGACAGACCGCCTTTACAAGGAGCTCGCAGTGAACAAATTTTGCACATCATGCGGCGATGAACTCGTCCCTGGAAACCTCTTCTGCGGGTCCTGTGGTGCTCCGATCGACGACCCCGAGCCAGGCCTTGGCGAATCTGCTGGCCCAACGAATGCGCCTGTTGGTGCGGCCCAGCCAAGCGGCGGTGGAACAGCGGTGCTGCAAGGCATGCAGAAGAAGATCGGGAACACCGACCTCATCCAGAAGGTGCGAGCGGCCACGACGAAGGAGCTGGCAAAGGATGCAGCCCTTCGGGCAGGAGGTTCGTGGGTAGCGATCTGGGTAGTCATTGCGTTCCTGACCCAGGTGGGCGTAGTGATCATCGACACCGGTGATCTTTCGATTAATGGCGCAAGCCTGGCCTCGGTCATTATGGCCCTTGGGTTCGGGGGTTCAGTCACCGCGAGTGGTGAAGGTTCCATGTACTTCGGTAGGGGAGATGCTTCGGTCTGGATCCACTACGCACCCTTCTTCGTCGCGCTTGGATACGCGGTCGTCCTCAGGCTCGCGTTCACCTACAAGGCCACGCGCCGCAGCGAAGCGGAGACGATGGCGGCCGGATTGGTGAGCGCGCTGAGTGTTGCCGTCGTCACCTTGGTCTCCACGATCTTCGGGAGCATCACGATTAGTGGGCTCTTGGAACAAGAGTTCGACGTCGAGTCGTCACTCGGACTGACGTGGTTCCTGCCGGTCGTGTGCGCCGCCGTGTTGACGGGCTTCGTTGTGTCGTGGCCAGTTATTGCTACTGGTTGGACCAGATTCCGCGACTCGCTCTGTGACCTGACAGCTCTGTTTACCGCGGTATTCGTGCTGTTGGTAGTGGCAGGTCTGGCGACTATCTTGTACTTCGGGGTGCGGGTCGCAACCGGTGCCGTCGAGCTTGAGTTTTGGCCCGTTGTCGGAGGGCTAGCGGGCGCAATCTTGTTCATTCCAAACGCAGTCGTGTCAGCGCTCTCACTCTTGACGGGCGCGCAGGCAGGCGCCGAGCTATCGGCCGCGGGGGCGGCATCGATTGCCGAGGACGTCCTGCGCGACCTTCCCGACGAACCCGAAAAGTGGGGGTTGCCCGCGGTTGTGGTGCTGCTGGCATTCGTCGTCTTGTTGATCGCACTGGTTGCCCTGTGGCGTATCAATAGTTCACGAGAGTCCAAGAGTGCGTGGTGGGAGAACGCGTGCAGCTTTGGAGTTGTTGGTTTGGTCCTCACGTACTTCGGCAGTCTTCATGGATTCGCGAACGTGTCGGTCGAAACATATGTTGGTTCGACATCAGCAGACATCGGATATATGACCGGCTTCAACGCTCTCGATGTGGCATTTCGCCTCGCAATTGTCGGCGCAATTATTGGTGCCGCCCGGCATCCGGTAGTACTCGCGAAGATTCGTCCCGTCGGCGAGCCGATCGGTCAACAACTCAGTCCAGTCTTCGCTGCGATCACGGCGAAGGTAAAGGGTGGCCCGGCGATGGCGCGACTCTCGAGATCATCCGAGAATAGCCCGGAAATCGCTGATATCCACACCTCGTCACCTTCGCCCAAGAACACGCCCAAGGTCGTGCAGGGTGTGGTGGCCGTCGGCCTCGGGGTTGCCGCGTTGTTGGTAGCGATTCCGGTTTCCTTGGTCCTCGGCAAGGGTTTGCTCGTTGCCTCGGGTGTCCTGACCGACAGCCCGAACGACATCGTCGCGCAGGTTGAGGCGACGATTCGTGACGGAGACGGGCGTGCCCTCTCGGACATGCTCGGGCTGTCCGACGAGGTGGGGTCGTCCTCCGATTCGCGGGTTCTGTCGAGTACTGGTGGCGTTGAGGGAGTCTCGGGATCGCTCGATGAAGACACAGGCGGCGACTACGTAGAGGGCGACGTGACCTTTCGAGTTGGCGGTACCGAAGGCTCGATCGAAGTCATGATCGAGAAGCAAGTAGACGGAGGCCCTCTGGGCCTAGTGCCTGTGTGGGAACTCGTCTGGGTAGGAGGCCTGCCAGAGGTCTACGGAACGACGACGGCAGTCGGTGGCTCGATGGTTGACACAGCGGTACGAGTGGACGGTGTTGACCTTCCTGCAGATGTGACTAGCGCCGTGATGCCGGGAACGCTTGACGCAGCTGCCGTTTCCAGCGCCAACCCCGAATGGGTGACCGGTTCTGTGATGGCGCCGGTTCAGGCGGTCGGCGAATCGGTGGCCATTCCCGTCACCTACACCGTGACACCTGCTGGCAACACTGAAGCTGCGGCCCGCACTGGCCAGGTGCTCGCCGCATGCGGGACCACCTCAGATTCTCCCGGTTGTCCCTACGATTTCGGTTGCTGGTCAACCTCGCCCACTAACCCAGCGTTGTACGGAGCCGCGAGTGCGGTTGGTCCCAATGCGGTGGCGGTGCCGACGGTCCCAGGTGCACTGAAGTACGGCCAGGAATCGTATGTCAGTGCGTGCACGCCGAGCAGCGAGTTAACTGCACCGGTCAACCTCACGGTGACGAGTAGCGGAATGGCGGCGCAAGAGTGATTCGGACGCGTGCAGACAATCCAACCTTGATCGCATCCGAATATGCTGATCTTGGGCCCGTGGCGCGCATTCTGCAGGGCAATCTAACAAGCAATGTGGACCGCGTTGAAGTGTCAGTGAGAGAGGCTTTGTCATGAGTGGATTTTGCGGAAAGTGTGGAGCAAAGCGCAATGATGGTGCGAAGTTCTGCGGCGGCTGTGGTGCCGCATTTCCGGCACCAGTGGCAGCGCCAGCACCACCCCCGCCATCCTGTGAGGGATGCGGCAAACCACTGAAGCCGGGTGCCGCCTTCTGTGGACTGTGCGGCAAGCCAACGGGTCAGGCTCCCGCGCGGCCGATAGCGGCTCCCGCGGCGGTGCCAGCCCCAACGCCGACGCCGACGCCGACGGCAACCCCGGCCCCAGCAGCAACTCCAGCCCCGATCCCAACCCCAGGCCCAAC
>JBAYVO010000032.1:0-14975 GCA_041674545.1 Candidatus Nanopelagicales bacterium
ACTCCTCGCCGCAGATGGAACAGTCACCGAGGTCCGTGGCGTCGACCTCCACGTCGGCGACCGAGTTGTGTGCGAGGCCGGAGATGTCATCCCAGGCGACGGCGACATCGTTGAGGGCCTGGCCAGCATCGATGAGTCGGCAATCACTGGGGAATCCGCGCCAGTGATCCGCGAGAGTGGCGGGGATCGGTGCGCCGTCACTGGTGGCACGAAGGTCCTCAGCGATCGAATAGCCGTCAGCATCACGGCAGAGCCGGGGTCGACCTTCATCGACCGGATGATCGCTCTCGTCGAAGGGTCCGACCGGCGTAAGACTCCGAATGAGATTGCGCTCAACATCCTTCTTGCTTCGCTCACCATCGTCTTCCTTGTGGCAGTCACCGCGCTCGCGCCGCTCGCGAACTACTCGGATGCCCCCACCGGCCTCGTCGTGTTGTCAGCACTTTTGGTCTGCCTCATCCCGACGACGATCGGCGCGCTGCTCTCGGCTATCGGTATCGCAGGTATGGACCGACTGGTGCAACACAATGTGCTCGCGTTGAGTGGCCGAGCGGTGGAGGCGGCGGGTGACGTTTCCACGTTGCTCCTCGATAAGACCGGCACGATCACGCTCGGCAACCGCCAGGCTCACACGCTGGTGCCTGCGCCGGGCGTCGACATCATCGAACTCGCCCACGCCGCACAACTCGCGAGCTTGGCCGATACCACTCCCGAGGGTAGATCTGTGGTGGTGCTGTGCAAGGAACAGTTCGGGTTGCGGGCCCAGGAGGTTCAGGACTTCACCGATGCCGAGTGGATCGGCTTTACGGCACAGACTCGGATGAGCGGGGTCGACCACGACGGGCATCAGGTACGCAAGGGTGCAGCTGGATCGGTGTTCGCTTGGGTTGCCGACCAGGGAGGCACGGTTGGTGCCGAAGTCGCAAGCGAAGTTGATGCGATTTCTGCGGCCGGAGGTACTCCGCTTGTTGTTGCCGACGGTCAACGGGTCCTCGGCGTGATCTATCTCAAAGACATCGTCAAGGAAGGAATCGCTGAACGCTTTGCCCAACTACGCAGGATGGGCATTCGGACAGTGATGGTTACCGGCGACAATCCGGCGACGGCTCGCGCGATCGCCGAAGAGGCGGGGGTGGACGATGTCTTGGCTGAAGCAACACCTGAGGACAAGCTTGCGCTGATCAAGAAAGAACAAGCGGGCGGACGCCTCGTTGCAATGACCGGCGACGGGACGAATGACGCGCCCGCGCTGGCACAGGCAGATGTTGGTGTGGCGATGTCAACAGGGACGTCGGCCGCGAAAGAAGCGGGCAACATGGTCGACCTGGATTCCAATCCGACGAAATTGCTCGATGTCGTCGCTATCGGCAAACAATTGCTGATCACTCGTGGTTCGCTCACGACCTTCTCAATCGCAAATGATGTCGCGAAGTACTTCGCGATCTTGCCCGCGATGTTCGTGGTGGTGTTTCCCGGACTTGAGACGCTCAACATCATGCGTTTGAGTAGCTCGAACTCCGCAATTTTGTCTGCTGTCATATTCAACGCGCTGGTCATCGTCGCGTTGATCCCGCTTGCGCTGCGGGGAGTTCGCTACCGCGCGAGTACCTCTGCCCAACTCTTGAGTAGAAACCTGCTCGTCTATGGCCTCGGCGGACTTGTTGCCCCGTTCATCGGGATCAAGCTCATCGATCTTGTTGTTTCGCAAATTCCTGGGATTGGGTGATCGGCAATGAACGGAGTAGCTCGACAGGCTTGGATCGCAGTCCGACTGATCGTCGTAGGCGCGCTTTTGCTCGGGGTGGTCTACCCACTAGCCGTTACCGGAATCGGGGCAGTGGTTGCCGCCGGTAGCGCCAAGGGTTCGTTGGTCGAAAGCGACGGGGTTGTTGTTGGTTCAGAGTTGATTGGTCAGAACTTCGCAGGTGACCAGTGGTTCCAGTCACGGCCGTCGGCGGCCGGCACCGATGGCTACGACGCGATGTCGAGTGGCGGCAGCAATCTTGGGCCGAACAGCGAAGCTCTGCTTACCGCGGTGCAGGAGCGTCGCGCCGCAGTGCAGGCCCAGGCCGGCGCTGGCGTGCTCGTCCCGCCCGATGCGCTCACCGCAAGCGGCAGCGGACTCGACCCACACATCAGTCCGGAATATGCTCGTCTGCAGGTGTCCCGGGTCGCAAAGGCCAATGGACTCAGTGAGATTGCGGTGGCAGATCTAGTGGAAGCGAACACAGCGGGTCGCCAACTCGGCTTTCTGGGTGAACAGCGGGTCAATGTGCTCTTGCTGAATCTCGCAATTTCCAACGCGAGACGTTGAGGACTCGGCGATGGGTAAGGGGCACCTGCGGGTCTATCTCGGTGCAGCGCCCGGCGTCGGCAAGACGTACGCGATGCTCGGCGAAGGTCACCGTCGGTTAGCGCGCGGAACCGATGTGGTGGTGGGTTTCGTGGAGACACATGCGCGCCCACACACCGAGGAACTCGTCGCGGGGTTGGAGGCGATTCCGAGAGCCGAGCTGCGGTACCGAGGGTCAACCTTTAGTGAGATGGACCTTGACGCGATCTTGGCTCGCCGACCGGCCGTCGTGCTTGTGGATGAACTCGCGCACACCAATGTGCCTGGCTCCCGGAATACCAAACGTTGGGAGGATATTCGTGAACTTCTTGACGCCGGGATTGACGTCATCACGACTGTGAACATCCAACATCTCGAATCACTCAATGACACCGTTGAAGCGATCACCGGAATCAAGCAGCAAGAGACCGTGCCGGACGCTGTCGTCCGAGGTGCGGACCAGATCGAACTAGAGGACATGTCGCCTGAGGCGCTCCGCCGCAGGCTGGCCCACGGAAACGTCTACAAGGCGGACAAGGTTGACGCTGCGCTCGGCAACTACTTCCGGGTTGGGAACCTCGCCGCTCTACGTGAACTTGCGCTGTTGTGGCTCGCGGACCGCGTTGATGAAGCTCTTGAGTTGTATCGCAACAACCACGAGATCAGTGACACCTGGGCCGCGCGTCAACGTGTGGTCGTGGCGCTCACTGGCGGGCCGGAGGGTGAGACGCTGCTGCGCCGCGGAGCGATCGTTGCGGGCCGAAGCGCGGGCCGGGATTTGGTTGCAGTTCACGTCGTTCGAAGTGATGGTGCTCGGGGAACGGAAGCCGATGCACTTGTCAGGCAACGCACCTTGACCGAAGAGCTAGGCGGAACGTTCCACACCGTCGTTGGCGATGACGTGCCGTCGTCGCTGTTGGAGTTCACCAGGTCGGTGAACGGCACGAAGATTGTGGTTGGTGAGTCTCGACGCGGGCGGCTAAGTACCGCGTTGCGGCCCAGCGCAGCGGACCTAGTGGTCCGCGAGTCTGGCGACATCGATGTCCAGGTCGTCACTCACGAACGTGCGGGTTCGTCGCTGTTTACCAAGCCGCTTCAGCGCACCCTCTCGAGACGTCGACGACTGATCGGTGTGTTGCTTGCGGTGTTGACGCCGGCACTCATTGGCTTGGTTCTTGCCCCCATCGATACTGACTACGACCTGTCCCTTGCCTTGTTGGCGATGTTGGTGCCAGTAATCGGTTGCACGCTGGTGGGCGGCATCGTTGCGGCCATCACCGCATCTGTCACCTCCACGTTCTTGATCAACTGGTTCTTCGTTGAGCCGCTTTATAGTTTCGATATCGCTGCGCCGGAGAACTTCATCGCTCTCGTGCTGTTCATCCTGGTTGGTTGCACCCTTGCGATAGTGGTTGATCGCAGTATCGCGCTCGCGAGTGAGGCTGCGATCCGGCGTGCCGAAGCGGAGGCACTGATGGACTTGTCGATGGGTGTCTTGTCGCGGCAGAAGAACTCTATTTCTGGGTTGTTGAAGCAGGCGTGTGAGTCATTTTCGCTTCAGGGTGCGGCGATCTTTGAGCGTGGCGATAGCCACCAACAGTTTCGGGTCATCGAGTCAGTCGGGGATGTTCGCATCGCATCGCCAGAGCGTGCCGATGTCGCAGTCGACGCCGGCGGGGGTCTTGTTCTTGCTGCGTCCGGGGGAGCCCTCACGTTGTCGCAGCGTCGGATCCTGACGGTCTATGCCGCACAGGCGGTTTCGCTACTCGAACGCGACCGCCTCGTCGCCAAAGCCGCCGACGCGACGCGTTTGCGGGAGACAGAGAACGCGCGTCGCGCTCTGCTCGCGACGATCTCGCATGACTTGCGCACGCCGATTGCAGGAATTAAGGCGGCACTGTCCACCCTTGCCGATGAGCAGTTGACCCTCACGGATGAGGATCGACGGTTGCTACTGGTTGGTGCCGAGCAGGGTGCGAATCGCTTGAGTTCCTTGGTGACGAACCTGTTGGATATGAACCGACTACAAGCGGGCGCAGTTCGGCCGCTCGAGAAGCCGACGCTGGTCGAAGAGGTCGTGCAGAAGGCGATTGGGGGGTTGTCCGAGTCCCAAGTGATCAGCGAGGTTGGCGAGGACCTTCCCGTGATCTACACCGACCCCGCGTTACTCGAGCGCATCTTGGCAAACATCATCGAGAATGCGGCACGTCAACGTAGCGATGGCATTGCAGTCCGAGTAGTCGCTGGTGAGATCACCGAACCTATTCGCCGGGTCGACATTCGAGTGGTTGATCGTGGCCCAGGCGTAACCGCAGACCAGCAACGAGCGATCTTTGAGCCATTCTTGCGGTCCGGCGACCAAAAGGCGGCCGAGGCAGGTGGGGTTGGCCTCGGCCTTGCAGTAGCTGCCGGCCTGGCTTCCCTCATTGCCGCCGAGATCGACGTTGAGGATACGCCTGGTGGAGGGTTGACGATGGTGGTTTCCGTTCCGGTGCATCGGGGCGCCGCCTCGGCAGCGCAAGGGATGGCCGGAGGTGACCGTTCATGACGACTGTTCTGGTCGTGGATGACGAAGCGGCGTTGCTGCACGCACTGGTGATCAATTTGCGTGCGCGAGATTTCAAGGTTGAGGCTGCGGCAACCGGACGCGCAGCGCTAGAGAAGGTCTCGCGGGTGAGGCCTGACATTGTCATCCTCGACCTCGGGTTGCCCGACATGGATGGAATTGAAGTGCTCGCAGGAATTCGGGGCTGGAGCGACATACCTGTCCTCGTGCTGTCGGCCCGAAGTACGAGCGAGGAGAAAGTTCGCGCGCTCGACAACGGCGCCGACGACTACATCACCAAGCCCTTCGACATGGCCGAACTTGTCGCGCGGGTGCGCGCTGCGACTCGTCGCTCGGCGATGCGCACCGCCGGGATCACCGATCCCATCGTGAGGACCGACGCGTTCATCATCGATCGCAGTGCAGCGACCGTGACTCGAGACGGACAGGCGGTTCGGCTCACTCCAACGGAGTGGCACATCCTTGATGTGCTCGCGGCGAATCGTGGGAAGCTCGTCAGCCAGCAGCACCTGCTGACGCAAGTGTGGGGTCCTGGGTTTGAGCGCCAGGGCAATTATCTGCGGGTGCACATGGCAGCGCTGCGACGCAAGCTCGAACCAGAAGCATCGAGACCGCAATATCTGATTACCGAACCGGGCCTCGGCTACCGACTCGTGTGAAGTTCTCGGGTTGCAAATCCTCACTTGGCGCACAGTTGTCGCGGCGTGAGACTCTTGAACCGATGACTTCCCAGAATTTGCCGACTCCGAAGCGTGGCACCTTCGTCGAGCGAGCGGCCAAGAAGCCCGGCAAGCTGCCGCCCCGTCACATCAGCGACATGACGCTGGCCGAACGCAAAGAGGCGGTCACGGCGCTCGGTGTGCCTGGATTCCGGGCAGATCAGCTGTCTCGTCAGTGGTTCGGTCGGCTCAACGACGACCCGACGACATGGACCGATCTCAATGGGTCGGCCCGCGACACGATCCGGCAAGAGTTACTGCCGGACCTCCTCGAACCTGTTCGCACGCTCAGCTGTGACAACGGCACAACCGTCAAACAGGTCTGGCGGTTACATGACGGCTCACTCGTCGAGAGCGTTCTCATGCGCTACCCCAACCGCGTGACGATGTGTGTCTCAAGCCAAGCAGGCTGCGCGATGAACTGCCCGTTCTGTGCAACTGGGCAAGCGGGACTGACTCGCAACCTCTCGACGGCGGAGATCGTTGAGCAGGTACTCGCCGGTGCGCGGATGCTCGCTCGCGGCGAGGTTGCCGGCGGTCCCGGTCGGGTATCGAACGTGGTGCTCATGGGGATGGGTGAGCCGATGGCGAACTACAACCGAGTCATCAAAGCCCTACGAATGCTGACAACAGAGGCTCCAGAAGGCCTCGGCATGTCTGCCCGTGGAATCACCGTGTCCACCGTTGGGCTGGTTCCGCGGATGCGGCAGCTTGCGACGGAGGGTCTGCCCTTCACGCTCGCGGTTTCTTTGCATGCTCCGGATGATGAGTTGCGTGACGAACTGGTGCCGATCAACAACCGATTCCCGGTCGCTGAGGTGCTAGACGCCGCCTGGGAGTATGCCGCGAAGACGAATCGACGTGTGTCGATCGAGTACGCGATGATCAAGGACATCAATGATCAGCGCGAGCGCGCGGAGCACCTCGGGCGCCTGCTCAAGGGCAACCTCGTGCATGTGAATCTCATCCCGTTGAATCCGACACCAGGTTCTAAGTGGACGGCGTCTCGCCCCGAAGACGAGGTCGCTTTTGTTGCGGCGCTCGAACGCCACGGTGTGCCCGTGACGGTTCGCGATACCCGAGGCCGCGAGATTGACGGCGCCTGCGGGCAATTGGCAGCGACCACCTCGTAGTCGGACTGCGACTGACCAGTAATTTGTGACGCGACGTTAGTTGTGACGCGGGGCTCTCGCCTGTGCTGAAGTGACTGCAAATAAAGGGAAACTCGGTCGAAAGTCAGTTGATCTACAAGGTAGCTCTGGACTACTATTAGTACAGGTGTTCGAACCGCGACGATCTAAACGCCGAGGTTCGCGCGCTAGGTCCAGATGGGCTGACTGTGTAGATGGGGGTGGTTGGCGTGGCGAGTCCGAGCGGCAAAGTTGCGTCACCAGGCGCCCCGAGCGCTTCGCCAGGCTCCGGCGCGCCAGCATCTGCAGTTGGTGGTGACTGCGCCGGCGGGGTAGCCGAGATCGTTGAGCATTTAGATCGGTTGCGGGCGCGGGTTCAGTCGCTCGACGGATATGCGGCGGTTGCATTGCTCACTCAGCTTGATGAGGTGCTGGCGGTGGGCGAAGGCGTGCGCTTGTCCGCCGTGTCGCGGGTGCAGCGGTCAGAAGTCTGGCGAGATGCCGCGAACCAGACGGCGAATTCATTTCTGCGTGCGCGGTCGATCCGCGATCACGGCCAAGCAGCTAAGGACCTACGGGCTGCCGAGTTGTTGGATACCTATGCGGTCGTGCGTGATGCGGTGGACAGCGGCAAAGTGTCGCGTGGGCATGTGGACGTTGTCGTCAGCGTCGGGCTTGCAAACAAAGTTCGTGAGCGGGTGCTGCCGCAGTTTCTGCCGTCGTTGATGACGTACGCGGCGCTCGTTCCGGTCGCTGACTTCCGGCGCACGATGCGGGCTTGGGCTGCAGCAGTGGACCCGATCGGCGTCGGAGACAACGAGGCCGATGTCTTCAAACGCCGCTATCTGCGGGTCAGTCACCTCGGCGACGGGGTGAAGCTAGACGGGTTTCTCACTCCGGAAGTTGGATCGAAGGCGTTTGCAGCACTCAATGCAGCACTGTCACAGCTTTGGAAGAATCGTGACACCGAGATTGCCGATGACCGGGTGATGTCGTCATCGGAACAAGAACGCGCGGATGCGTTCGAGGTGCTCCTGGATCAACTGTTGGCAGCTGAGCAGTTGCCGACGTCTGGCGGAGCGGTTCCTGCGGTAGCGATGACAGTGTCACTGCAACGCCTAGAAGAACCATGCTGCGAAGGAGCAGATCCGGTCTCGTTGTTGGAGCAATTCGATACAAACTTGGCCGAACAACTCGCAGCGAACAGACGAACCAAGGTCCGCCGCCCAAGCAATAGCGCCGGAACAGCGGGCGCGACGCCAACGGGCGCGACGCCAGATGACGCAACGTCAGGGAACGCGACGCCAGCGGCAGGGACGGTTGGCGCACGTGGGGTGACCGGTGCCGGTGGGGTGACTGGGTCACGCGGGATTACCGGGCGGCGGGTGGAGATCAATCCGGACCGGTTGATTCCCGGCCAGTCGGCATCCATCGGCCCGTCGAATGGCCCAGGGGAGTTCACGTTGTCACCGCGGGAAGCCCGCCGGATGACTTGTGATTGCAACATTCGTCGAGTCATCGTCGATGAACCAAGTCTGTCGCTCGATGTGGGTCGATCAAGACGGATCTTCCCGGCGCATCTGCGCAAGGCGTTGGAGATCCGCGACGGTGGGTGTGTTTTCCCGTTCTGTGGGAAGCCGGCATCGTGGTCTCACGCCCATCACATCAAACACTGGGCAGACGGCGGCGTTACCTCACTGAACAATGCAGCTCTGTTGTGCTCGGCGCATCACCATGCCGTTCACGCAGACAAGCACCAGATCGTCATCGGTGACGACGGGCGAGCGCGCGTCGACCTCAACCTCGCCGGGCAACCCTGACCATCATCTTTGCGTGCGGCACATCCATGTCCGCGCGCAGTCGCGCGGTGGCGTCCGTGGCAGCATTGCCGATATGACGTCCTATGACTGGAATGCGCAGACGTACGCGGACAACGTGGGCTTTGTTCCGGAGCTGGGTCGGACGGTGCTGGACCTCCTTGACCCGCAAGGCCACGAGGTCATCCTCGATTTGGGCTGCGGCGACGGCGTGCTGACGGCGGAACTTGCCTCGCGGGCTGGTCGAGTCCACGGTATCGATGCCTCTCCAGACATGGTCGTGGCCGCGCAAGGCAGGGGGATCGACGCACAAGTTGTTCACGGTGCGAAAATTGCTGAGGCAATCACCGAAGGGCGGCTGGATGGAGACAGCTTTGATGCGGTCTTCACCAACGCGGCACTTCACTGGATACCCGCCGCGCAGGAGGTCATCGCTGGCGTTCATCAACTTCTGAAGCCTGGTGGTCGATTTGTTGGTGAATTCGGCGGTCACGGAAATGTAGCGTCCCTGTCGATCGCGCTGCATGCCGCGCGGCGTCTGCACGATGTGGAGCCTGCCGCACACCCATGGTTCTTCCCGACTGCGGCCGAGTATGAAGAATTGCTCCGAGCGGGCGGATTCGACGTAAGACTCATCGAAATCCACCACCGTCCCACCCCTTTGCCTACAGGTGCGGCAGGTTGGATTGAGACGTTCGGTGACCCGTTCTTGGGGGATCTCGATGCCGCCACAGCGCAAGCCGTCGCGGCTACAGCGGTCGAACTCCTCGAGGTCAGCATGCGCGACTCGCACGGAAACTGGACTGCTGACTACGTCCGGTTGAGGTTCGACGCAGTGCGGGATTGACCTTCACCGTCGGATCCGTCGGCGAATTCTTGACCCATGCCCGCAGCCCCGGTGCGGTGGGCGACAATGGGCGAGTGACCCGCGAAGTAGTTCTGCTCGGTAGTACTGGATCGATTGGCACTCAGGCTCTCGACATCGTCGCCCGCAACCCTGAGCAGTTCAAGGTCGTTGCTCTGGCTGCAGGCGGGGCGAACTTGAAATTGTTGGCGCAACAAGCGCTCGACACCGGTGCCGAGATCGTAGGCGTGGCCGAGCCGGATGCCGCAATCAACCTTGCGTTGCTCATCGATCAAGAAGCTCGCCACCGAGGACTTCGACCTGGGGAATTCATGATCCCTGAAGTCATTGCAGGCCCGACAGCGGCAACCCAAATTGCGGGTCTCCAATGCGATGTTGTTCTCAACGGAATGACCGGATCAGTTGGTCTTGAACCCACCCTCGCGGCACTCGACAGCGGCGCGATTCTTGCGTTGGCGAACAAGGAATCACTGGTCGTCGGCGGGACACTCGTCACTGAGGTGGCCGATCCTGGTCAGCTAGTTCCGGTCGACTCCGAACACTCTGCCCTCGCCCAGGCGTTGCGTGCGGGAACCGCAGATGAGGTTGCCCGGCTTGTCCTTACAGCGTCGGGCGGACCATTCCGTGGCTGGACGGCCGAGCAACTCCAATATGTCACTCCCGAACAAGCGCTCGCGCATCCGACCTGGTCGATGGGCCCAGTCGTCACGATCAACTCCGCGACCCTGGTGAACAAGGGTCTGGAAGTCATCGAAGCTCACCTGTTGTTTGGTATTGGCTATGACCGCATCTCGACGGTCGTTCACCCCCAATCCATCGTTCACTCGATGGTCGAATACGTCGATGGTTCAACCATCGCCCAGGCGAGCCCGCCTGACATGCGCATGCCGATCGCGCTTGGCCTCGGCTGGCCGAATCGTGTACCCAATGCTGCTCCGGCCTGTGACTGGACCCAGGTCGCGACGTGGGAGTTCTACCCGCTCGACGAAGCAGCGTTCCCGGCGGTGCGAATCGCCCGCGAGGTTGGCTCACTGGCAGGCACGGCACCGGCAGTCTTCAATGCCGCGAATGAAGAGTGTGTTGCCGCGTTCCTTGACGGCCGTCTGCCATTCACTGGGATCTTGTCGACAGTGGAGCAGGTTGTGACGCATCATGTGCAGGGGACATCATCGGGTGAGGGTTCGGCCTTCGTATCCGATGCTGAACTCAGCGTTGAGGCTGTGCTCGCCGCGGAAGCGTGGGCACGACCCGCTGCCAACCAACTGATCGGAGGATGATCGCGATGCTCGAGTTCGTCGGCATCATCGCGTTCATCTTCGCCATCTTGTTCTCAATCGCTTGGCACGAACTCGGACACCTTCTTCCTGCGAAGAAGTTCGGTGTCAAGGTCACGCAGTACATGATCGGCTTCGGGCCGACCATCTGGTCGCGTAAGAAGGGCGAGACTGAGTACGGCGTCAAGTGGGTGCCCTTCGGTGGCTATATCCGAATGATCGGGATGTTCCCACCTGGGGCCGACGGCAAGGTGAAGTCCTCATCGACGGGACGCCTGACCGCAATGATTGAGGACGCACGAACGCAGGCTCGTGAAGAAGTCATCACCGAGGAAGACGAGCGGCGGTCCTTCTACCGGCTGTCGGTACCCAAGAAGCTGGTCGTGATGCTCGGCGGGCCGGTGATGAACCTCATCCTTGCCTTCTTCCTCTTCTCGATCCTGCTCGTCGGATTCGGCACTCCGGCAGCCTCGCTGACGGTCTCGGCGGTCAGTGAATGCACCCCAGCCGTGGGTGCGGCGCAATCGGCCAACGGTTGTGCACCGGGCGCACCCGAGAGCCCTGCTGCGATCGCGGGCCTGCAACCCGGCGACGTGGTGACCAGCTACAACGGCACGCCGATGGAGTCATGGCAGCAGTTCTCCGCAGCTATCCGAACTAGTCAACCCGGCCCGGTCGTGATCGGCGTCCTGCGTGATGGGCAGCCCACAACACTCAATACCGAGATGCAGTTGGTCGAACGCCCCGTGGTCGTCAACGGTGAACCTACGACCGAACTTGCGCCACAGGGATTCCTTGGCATGAGCCCGAAGATCGAGCTCACACCGCAACCAGTCAGTGCGGTCCCGGGTCAGATGTGGGACCTGTCAGTCCGCACTGCACAAGCGCTCGTCGCCATCCCGACGAAGCTGGTCGGTGTGGGCCAGGCGGCCTTCGGCGGTCAAGAGCGGGACCCTGAGGGCCCAATCGGGGTGGTTGGAGTAACTCGGATCAGCGGCGAGGTCGCCGGTTCGGAGATGCCTGCCAACTTCAAGATTGTTCAATTCCTGGGCATGGTTGCGTCGTTGAACCTGTTCCTATTCCTCTTCAATCTGATCCCACTACTACCGCTCGACGGAGGGCACGTCGCCGGTGCGTTGTGGGAGGGTCTACGCCGCCAAATTGCGCGCGTCCGACATCGACCTGACCCCGGTCCAGTGGACGTCGCCAAGGCACTGCCAGTCGCCTACGCGGTCGCCTTCATCCTCATTGGGATGAGCGCGCTGTTGCTGTATGCCGACGTTGTGAACCCGGTGAAGATCGGTTAGTTGACCCACGTGGGTCACCTCACCCGCCGCGCCTTGGTTGAGCAACCCGTGAAGGGGGCATACTTGAGCTATGAGCGTTGCCCTTGGCATGCCCCAGCCACCTCCGCCAGTATTGGCGCCACGTCGTAAGTCCCGCAAGCTTGAGTTGCGGCACCCGACGCATCCGGTGTTTGTCGGCGGTGACGCGCCCATCAGCGTTCAGTCGATGTGCACCACCGAAACCGCGGACGTCAACAAGACGTTGCAGCAAATCGCGGCGCTGACTGCGACTGGCTGTCAGGTTGTTCGGGTCGCCGTTCCGAGCCAGGACGACGCAGACGCGCTTGCTCAGATCGCCAAAAAGTCCGGTATTCCGGTGATCGCCGATATTCACTTTCAACCGAAGTACATCTTTGCCGCCCTCGACGCTGGCTGCGCTGCCGTCCGGGTCAACCCGGGCAACATCCGGGAGTTCGACGGTCGCGTTGGCGAGATCGCTCGCGCCGCGAAAGACACGGGCACGCCAATCCGGATCGGTGTGAACGCGGGCTCTCTCGACAAACGAATTATGGAAAAGTACGGCAAGGCCACGCCGGAGGCGCTCGTCGAGTCCGCGCTCTGGGAATGTTCGTTGTTCGAAGAGCATGACTTCCGCGACATCAAGATTTCCGTCAAGCACCACGATCCAGTCGTTATGGTTCGCGCGTACGAACTGCTCGCCGAGCAGTGCGACTACCCGCTGCACCTCGGTGTCACCGAGGCGGGCCCGAAGTTCCAAGGAACCATCAAGTCCGCAGTCGCTTTTGGTGCGCTCCTCAGCAAAGGCATTGGCGACACGATCCGGGTCTCGCTGTCCGCTCCGCCGGAGGAAGAAGTCAAAGTCGGTCTGCAGATCCTCGAATCGCTGAACCTGCGAGAGCGCGGACTTGAGATCGTTTCGTGCCCGTCGTGCGGGCGCGCGCAGGTAGACGTCTACACCCTCGCTGAGCAGGTCACAGCCGGCCTTGAGGGGATGGATGTTCCGCTGCGGGTCGCGGTGATGGGCTGTGTAGTAAACGGGCCCGGTGAAGCACGCGATGCCGACCTCGGGGTTGCCTCTGGAAACGGCAAGGGCCAGATCTTCGTGAAGGGTGAGGTCATCAAAACGGTGCCTGAAGCTCAGATCGTTGAAACCCTGATTGAAGAAGCGATGCGCCTCGCCGAGTCGATGGCTGTCGAAGGTGACCCGAACGATGCGCCCGGACCAGTCGTCACCGTCAGCTGATTCCGCGCCCGGAGTCCTGCGCGAGCTCGGTGCTGACGACCTCGAAGACCTGATCCTGCTGCTCGATCGGGATCCTGACGCGTACGCCGTCGTAGCCGAACGCGTCGTCGCGGCAGGGCTCGACCCGATGGGCTCAGGCGGGCCGACGTGGGGCTGGTACGTCGCGGGCGAACTGCGGTGCGCGGTATTTGTTGGACCCAATGTCTTGCTCGTGGAGACCAACCCGGCGGCGCGCTCGGCGTTTGCGTCCCGCTTAAGTCGAATGGGACGAAGGTCGTCGGCGATCGTGGGCTATCGCGAGGAAGTTGTGGATCTCTGGAATCACCTCGTCGCCGAATGGGGTCCGTGCCGGGAGTTGCGTGATGATCAGCCGCTCATGGTGTGTGCCCAAGACCCGGACGTTGAGTCTTTGGCTGGAGTGCGGCGATTGAACCTGGGCGATCTCGATGCCTTCTTGCCGGCTGCGATCGACATGTTTACCGAAGAGGTTGGACTGTCACCCGTCGCTGGTGGCAGAGGACCCGGCTACCGGGCGCGGGTAGCGAACTCGATTCGCCGCGGTCGGGTCTACGGGAGAATTGACGGTGGCGAGACGATCTTCAAGGCCGAGATTGGCGCCGTAGGCCGGGGGAGTGCGCAACTGCAAGGCGTGTGGGTAACGCCCGCACAACGGGGTACCGGGCTTTCGATCAGCGGGATGGCAGCGGTCGTACGAGCTGCTCGCATCGATCACGCCCCGCGCATCAGCCTGTACGCGAACCGCCACAACGAACGCGCACTGCGCGCGTACCGGCGAGTCGGCTTTCAGCAAGTAGGCACCTTCGCCACAGTCTTGTTCTGAAGGGACAGTGCTCTTCTGAAGGGACAGTGCTCTTCTAGCGGTTCAAACCGGCTGGTCCAGGTCCAACGCCCGTATCACTGCCTGGTTAAGCGCAGAGTTCTTGGGCCAATTGAGTTCGCCGCGTCTGCTGTGGAAGTGTTTCGATCTCACAGTGTGAATATCTGTTGCATTCACGAAACTGTCGTCGCACCCTTCGGTCTCGCCAACGGGGATATGTGTGCCCGCTGGACCTTGGGTATGAGTTACCAGTGCGACCGTGAAGCTACCTAGGCGTGAGAGGAGAACATCGTTGGTCAACACGACTCCAGGGTGGCGACCGACGCCGGGGAAGTCGATGTCCCAGACTTCACCCCGCTTCATTTTGCGATGATGCTGTTCTCGACTGGTGGCGAGGCGGAGGCGTAGAAGAGATCGTAGTCGTCGGCGAGTTGCTTCTGGCGTGCGTCGTGTTCGAGATGGACGAGTGCATGTCGGATCGCTTCAGAACGCGTGAAACCTAGAATTGCGCGCGCGTCGTCGAATCGAGCTGAGTCTGCACCTAGGCGTGCTTGCCATACATCTGACTGGGTCATGGGATCTGTATACGCTACGTATTACATATCTTCAATGGTTCGTGTCGAACGGTGTGCATCCGCACGATGAAGCTCCCTGCGATGTGGATGGCGCTCGGGTGTCGGGGATTGCGCCTATCCTCATTGGGTGACCGTCATTGATGAATCGAGCGCGCTGCAGACATTGTCGACGGTGTTTGGCTACGACCAGTTCCGCGGAGACCAAGCAGCGATCATCGACCACGTTGTTGGTGGCGGTGATGCACTCGTTTTGATGCCCACAGGTGGCGGCAAGTCTCTGTGCTATCAAATCCCCGCGCTGTTGCGGCC
>JBAYVO010000033.1:0-14668 GCA_041674545.1 Candidatus Nanopelagicales bacterium
GAACATCGAGTTGATCGACGGCCTGGAGGCGAAGGTCCTCGAACGAACCGTTGCTCTCGCCGAAGCGAACCGGAAACTCAGCGATCTCTCACTGACCGATGACCTGACAGGACTCAACAACCGACGGGGTTTCTTCGAGTTCGCTGCCCACCAACGCGGTATCGCCCGCCACGAAGGTCACGCCAGCCACATCGCATTCTTCGACGTCGACGGCCTCAAGAAGATCAATGATTCGCTCGGCCACAACGTCGGCGACGCAGCGATCTCCGAGTTCGCCGAAATTCTTAAGACAGCAAGCACCGCGCAAATGGTTATTGCTCGGCTCGGCGGCGACGAGTTCGTCGCCCTCATCAGTGAACCCGACGATACTGATGCTGCCATTGAACGCGTCCGTGAACTTCTACGGATTCGCAATGCAGACCCATCGCGCAGCTACCAGCTTGAGGTCTCCGTTGGCGTCGCCGCATGCGATCAGGAGCCGATCGAACGGACCATGAGCCGAGCGGACGATGCGATGTACATCGCGAAACAGTCTCGCGGCAGCGCGCAGATTACTGCTCGCTGAACTGCTGCCCCGCCTTCGTCAACGACTAGATCCGACGCATGTCCTGAAACGCCATCTTGGGTCCTCTGCGCGGCCGCTTGTGGCCGGACAACTCCACCAGCCGCTGAACTCGGTACCGATGCCCCGCAAAGGGCAGCAGAAGTTGAGCCATCTGTTGGTCGGTGCCTTCACGTTCACCGGTGAACACATAGACCACTTCCTTCGCGAGGTGGTAGTCGCGATACGAGACCGCGTCCGGATCACCCAACGCACGTTGGGTCGTTTCAGCCGCCGTCCAAATCCCCACCCCATCAATGGCTCGTAGGCGGTGGTGCGCCTCGATCGCCGGACCGGCCGCAAGCGCCTCAAGCACCTCGGCTTGTTCGACTGCTCGCAAGACCGCAGCAGTTCGCTTCGAATCCACCGATGCCTTGTGCCACGCCCACGACGGAATCTGGCGCCACACCGCAGGTTCTGGAAACACCCACAACTCCGTCGGCGCGGCATCGCTGGCCGGTCCCGGCTCACCGAACTCGCGCACGAGCGTGCGCCAGCCCAGCCACGCTTCCTTTCCCGTCACCTTCTGTTCCAGAATCGCGGCGATCAGCGCCTCCAACACTCGATCAGTGCGCCCGGCTCGCCAGCCATCGTGTGCCTTCGCCGTCGCTGCTAGCACTGCGGGCGCCTCGAAACCGGCGCGATTATCCTGCGCCCCAAGGAGGGTAGGAAGTCGCTCAGCTAGCCAGTCCGCTCCAGGCCCCCAGGCCTGTTGCACAACCTCACCTGACCCGCGATCAACGGCGAGCCGTTCAAGACCGGGCCCAACCGGAGTCAAGGTTGTGCGCCAGACTGCGTGATCAGCAGCGGTGTGCCACGTGGGATCGCCGCGGCCGCGGCGCAACGGCCCAAGCTCAGCGAACAAGTCGATCTGCCGTGGAGTGCGCCAGCGTCGGGCTATTACAGGTTCAGTCACCGCAAGACTCAGATGTCACGCAAGCGTCGCGCGAACGCCCAGGTGACCGCGAGTCCAATTCCGTTCAACGCGGCGTGCAGCACCATCGGAGGGAAGAGACTTCCGCTCAGACCACGCAGGACGCAGAAGCCCACACCCGCTGCGCCGGTGCCGAGTACCGTCAATACAACACTTGTTGCTTGTGCGCGCCAGCCCTCGCCTAGCACCCCCGCCGCTGCTTCGTTGTTCTCATGGAACTCAAATGCTGGCAGTACGTGCCAGAATCCGAATACCACGGAGCTCACCACCACGCCCCACGTCCAGCCCCAGCCATCGGCTACGACCGCTAGCAGCACAGCCCGAAACGCCGTCTCTTCTAGTAGCGCGGTCCCAAACGGGATCCGGATCGTGGACTCGTAGAGCACACTCGTCCAGCCTTGTTCGGCCGCGCGCTTGTCGGAGAAACCCTTTCGGGTGAATGGCACACTCGCGGCGATCGCATAGAACAATGCAACGGCCCCAAAGAGCGCGATGGACCAGTACACGCCAACCAGCCAAGTCTCCCGCGCGAGTCCGAGCTGACTCCAAGAGATCCCGGCGAATCGGGCGATTGCCAGTAGCAATGCAGTCGCGATGAAGCAGATCATTAAGTAGTGGCGCGTTGCCCACTTGTTGTTGAGCAAGTTCACCACGATCAACACGGCGATGACTGCCGCGGTGACGAGCACGTGCTGTTGCATTAGGCCACTCTAGAACGCGCTCTCAGGACTGGTCAGAGGAGTTGCGAATCGCGTCATCGCCGATGACCGCCGAAGGGAACACGCGCACCCCAACGAGGAGCTCGTTGTCGCTACCGATGACTGCTGCGTCACCCACCACGACTCCAGTCAAAATCGTGCGTTGACCGATCACGGCACCCTTACCAATGACGGAATCGGTAATGATTGCGTCTTCGGCGATCTGGGCGCTGTCAAACACGACGGTGCCGCAAACCTGCGCTCCCGCTGCGATCTGGGCATCTCGACCAACGACCGTCCCGCCCGACAACTTTGCGTCCGGCGCGACTTGCGCGCCGGGTAATGCAAGTGCCTCCCCCGTCTGCCCCGGCACCGCCGGGGACGGTGCGATTCCTTGCACGAGATCCTTGGAACCTTGCACAAATGCCAGGGGCGTCCCGAGATCGAGCCAGTAGCCGTCGTCGACGAACCCTATGACCTTGGCACCGGCCTCAAGCAGTTGCGGAAACGTTTCACGCTCAACTGAAACCGGTCGATCGGCGGGGATTTGGTCGATGAGCGACCTGCGAAACACGTAACAACCGGCGTTGATCTGATCTGTAACGATTTCTTCGGGAGTTTGCGGCTTCTCAAGGAACGCCGTGACGTTGCCCGCTGAATCTGTGGGAACCAAGCCGAATGCCCGCGGGTCTTCCACCCGCGTCAAATACAGCGCAACGTCAGCGTCCGCATCCCGCCAAGCCTGCACGAGGGCCGCAATGTCGAGTCCAGCAAGAACATCACCATTGAAAATGATCACCGGGTCATCCGGACCAGAATCAAGCGCGGAAGCCACGTTTCGGATCGCACCGCCGGTTCCTAGCGGAACCTTCTCTACGACGTACTTCAACTCAACGCCGAAGCCTGCACCGTCGCCGAAATACTCCGCGAAGACCTCCGCGCGGTATGACGTACCCAGCACGATGCGCGTCACTCCGGCTTCACGCGCTCGAGCAATCTGATGTTCGGTCACGGGCACGCCTGCGACCGGCAGCATCGGCTTTGGAGCCGAGATTGTTAAAGGCCGCAGCCGCGTCCCCTTGCCTCCAACGAGCATCACAGCTTCCAGCACGGGGACACCTTGCCAGATCGCAGTCACAGATCACCGCATTCGATGGCCGAAGCCTGCACTTAGGCGCCCAGGTGACACAGTGGACTGGTGGTAAGCCTGCGCACAACAAGAGAAGCCGCTCAGCCCTTCGTCACGTACTACGACGGCGAAACGGGCGAACGGACGGAGCTATCAGCAACAAGTCTGCTGAACTGGCAAGCGAAGACCGCAAACTACTTACGCGACGGGCTTGCCCTGGATGCGGGCGAGTCAATCTCGCTGTCCGTGCCGCCGCACTGGGTGGTGCCCGTCTGGGTGGGGGCGGCGCAACTTGTGGGCGCACATCTGCGCCTCGGCGGCGGAATTTCAGACGAAACCGCAGACATCGCGGTCATCGGCCCCAACGACGTTTCGGACCCGCCAAAGGCCCACACGTTGGTTGCTTGCTCTTTGCTACCCCTAGCGCAGCCCTTCCCCAGCGAGCTACCTGCCGCGATTGAGGACTACTTCGGTGAGGTCCGTCAGCACGGGGATTTCTTTGCCAGCGACACCTCGGCCCAGTCTGCCGCCACCGATCTACAGACCCGCGAACTGGTTGACACATGGGGCCTGTCACGAGGGGCACGCATCATGGTGGTCGCGACCTCGCGGCTCTCCGCAGCAGGCCTTGCAGCCCTGTACGACGTGCCACGTGCGATCGACGGTTCAGTCGTGATCGTGGCGAATTCAACCTCCAATCAGCTCGCATCAATCCGCACTCAAGAGCAAATCGACACGACTGTTCCTGTCTGATCAGGCACAAAGTGGAACGAAACCGAGTTGCAGGACGTCGGAAGTTGCTGGAAGTTCTTACGCAACTTTGACGATAGAACTGCCTAGGATGCGCTCCATCGCGTGCGATCATTGGCGGCACGCTTGTGTTGAAGGCGTAAACACTTCGATGTACCAGAGTTGAGAGATCGGACGAGAAACGTGACCGAAACTGCACAGCGCAGACGCTGGCCTCGGGTGATGGCTGGCGTCCTATCCTGTGCGGTCCTGGCCGCAACCGGCGCTGCGGCGGCCGGAAACTACGTGCTGACAGACCTCACTGGCAATATCAAATCTGGCGACGACGGCAACTTCGTTGCGAAGTCGGAAGGCCCAACCCCGGGCGAACCGATCAACATCTTGCTCATGGGATCCGATACGCGCGTCGGGAACAAGGGCTACGGCAACGTCGCGACGATTGCCGGCGCACGAAGCGACACCACGATCCTGCTCCACGTCTCCGGTGATCGGACGCGCGCGACTGCGGTCAGCATCCCTCGCGACACCAAAATGCTCCTCCCCACGTGCAAAGCAAAAGATGGCACAACCAAGGGCGGAACAGTCACTAGGTTCAACGAAGCGTTCGACAATGGTGGCCCTGGCTGCACCGTGCGCGCTGTGGAACAGATGAGCGGCCTGTCGATCGACCACTACGTGGTTGTCGACTTCAGCGGGTTCAAAGACGTCGTGAATGCGCTAGACGGCGTCGATATCTGCCTCAAGAAGGACGTGTACGACGAGGATGCCAAGCTGAATCTTAAGGCCGGCAACCACACGGTAAAGGGCGAGCAAGCGCTCGCATTCGTTCGCGCCCGCAAGAGCATCGGTGACGGCAGCGATCTCTCGCGCATTGAACGTCAACAGGAGTTCTTGTCGTCCGCGATCCGCAAGGCGACTTCGCTGGGGGTCATCACGAACCCGGCCACGCTGCTTGCTGTCCTGAACGCGGGCACCAAGTCCTTGACCACTGATCCTGGCCTAGCCAACGTTCCAGCCCTTAAGGATCTGGCAGTGAACTTGTCCGGCGTCCAACCGTCAGAGATCACCTTCGCGACGGTCCCCTGGCAGTACAACGACGATTTTGCAACAGTCTCCATCATTCCTAGCCAAGCCCAGGAACTGTGGAACGCAATTCGCACGGACACGCCATGGCCTCCTCCACCCACCAACGGCACCGATGGCGAACCACTGATCGCTGCCCCCGCCGACATCACGATCAACTTCCAGAATGTGTCCGGCGTGAACGGAGCAGCACTGGCGACGGCGGAATTACTGCGTGAAGAGGGCTACCAGATCGGGACGCTGAAGACTGGGAAGGTCGATGGCCCTTCGGCGATCCTGTACAACCCGGAAGTTCCCGCCCAGGTGGAAGCGGCTCGTACACTTAGCTACGCAACCGGCGTCGAAATGACGGGAACTTCAAAGGCGAAGGGTGAGTCGATCGTGCTTCAAGTAGGCGCCGACTTCCCAACAATCTTCAAGCCGGTCGCGGTTGCCGCAGCGCCAACAGCGGCGGCAGCGACCGCCAAGCCACGGACCGCGGACAAGTCAATCTGCGCGAAGTAGCGCAAATCTGCCGCAAAGCCCTCGCGACCCCACGCAACGCTGCCACGCAAGTCGGGTAAGCCACGGTAGCCTCAACCTGCTTATGCACCATGCAAAGGTTGCATATCTGCGCCGAGAGGACCTTTAGTGAAGAGTCACATGCATCTGCGACCACGAGTGCTCGTCACCGGGGGTGCGGGCTTCCTCGGCAGTCACTTGTGCGAACGCCTCCTCGACGAAGGCGCCGAGGTCTTGTGCGTCGACAACTTCTTTTCCTCCACTCGCGAGAACGTCGAGCATCTGCTGCCCAATCCGCGATTCGAACTCATGCGCCACGACGTGACCTTCCCGCTTTTCGTAGAGGTGGACGAGATCTATCACCTCGCGTGCCCGGCATCGCCAATCCACTATCAACGTGATCCAGTGCAGACCACGAAGACGTCTGTCCACGGTTCGATCAATATGTTGGGCCTGGCAAAGCGAACTGGCGCACGCATCTTGCTCGCATCCACCTCTGAGGTCTATGGAGATCCTGAGGTGCATCCGCAGGTCGAGGAGTACTGGGGGCACGTGAACCCGAACGGAATCCGATCGTGCTACGACGAAGGCAAGCGGTGCGCCGAGACACTCTTCTTCGACTACCACCGCCAAAACGGAGTCGACATCAAGGTCGCGCGGATATTCAACACCTACGGCCCACGAATGCACCCCAACGATGGTCGAGTTGTCTCGAACTTCATTGTCCAAACGCTGCGAGGGGAGTCGATCACCCTGTACGGCGACGGTCAGCAGACTCGATCATTCTGTTATGTCGATGACCAGATCGACGGACTCATGCGCCTCATGGCGAGCCCAGATGGCGTGACCGGTCCAATCAATATTGGAAATCCCAACGAAATCACGGTTCGACAGCTAGCCGAACGGGTCACTGCACTCACCGGCGCAGCCACCGAAATCTCATTTGAACCACTCCCGTCTGATGACCCCACGCGCCGCTGCCCCGACATCACCAAGGCACGCGAAGTCCTCCAGTGGGAACCACAAACGGACCTCGACACCGGGCTAGCAGCAACCATCGACTACTTCCAAAATCACCCGGAGCGCGTGAAGTGGTGACCGTCGGGTGAGCGACACAGCCGCGCGACCCAAGAACCCGACCATCGCGCAAATCCGTGAGGTGTGCCAACCGGTCACGATCACGGGCCGGACGAACTCAGAGCATTGGGTTGGGGACCTCTACCACCGACCCATATCGCCATACATCACGCGCGTATTCCTGCGATTCGGATTCAGCGCCAATGCGGTAACCGGCGTGATGATCTTCATTGGTTGGGCAGCGGCAGCCAGTTTGCTGATCCCCGGACTCCCGGGTGGCTTTCTCGCTGCAGTTCTTGGCCAACTGCAGATGCTCATCGACTGCACCGACGGCGAAGTCGCGCGATGGAATCGTTCGCAGAGTCCGACCGGTGTTTTCCTCGACAAGATTGCGCATTACACAACCGAGGCGTTTATCGCGATCGCGTTGGGGTTCCGCGCAGCCGGGAACTTCGACACCAGCAGCGGCTGGGTTCTGATCGGCGCCCTTCTCGCTGTGGTCCTCCTACTCAACAAGAGTTTGAATGACTTCGTTCACGTTGCTCGTGCCTACGCCGGACTTCCTCGCCTGGTTGAGTCAGCGGCGGTTTCTGCGCCGCGGCCTGGCCTCATTGCGAAGGCTCGTCGACTTGCACGATTTGTGCCATTCCACAAACTCTTCCATTCCATCGAGATGACGTTGATGGCGTTTGTTGCCGCGATTATTGATGCGTTTGTCGGCGACCTCGTCGCCACCCGAATCCTCGTTGGCGCGCTATTCGTCTTCGCAATTTTGGCAACGATTGGACACACCATGGCAATCCTGTCCAGTAACCGATTGAAGGCACCTGACAATGGTTGATGTTGGTGTAGTCGTCCTGACTATGGGGAACCGGCCAGCGGAATTGATGCGCGGTCTGGAGTCGTTGCTCGCCCAACAGGGCGTGGCGCTCGACATCGTCTGTGTCGGAAATGGCTGGGATCCCGTGAACCTGCCGGCCGGAGTTCGCCCCGTCTACCTGCCGGAAAATCTTGGCGCTTGCGGTGGGCGCAACGCTGGCGCGGCAGCCGTTGCAGGCGAGGTGTTGTTCTTCTTCGACGACGACGCGTGGCTGACTGATCCTGAGTTCGTCAGACGAGCAGCGAACGCGTTTGCTAACTGGCCCGAACTGGGAATGTTGCAGCCGCGGGTTCACGACCCGCTCTCCGCCGGGGACGCCACCCGCTGGATTCCACGCATCCACAAGGGCGATCCGCGCGAGTCCAGCGCGGCGTTCTCCGTCTGGGAGGGTGCCCTCCTCGTACGCCGCACAACGTTCGACAAGGCGGGGGGATTCGGCGACGAACTGTTCTACTACCACGAAGGAATTGAGCTCGCGTGGCGCTGCTGGGACGGCGGCGACGTCGCGTGGTACGCCGGGGACCTCGAAGCTCATCACCCGGCAGCCAGCCCAACCAGGCACGACATGTTCTATCGAATGCACGGCCGCAACCGGGTCTGGGTTGCGCGCCGCAACCTGCCCACACCGCTGGTTCCGATATACGTCGGGACCTGGACAGCACTGCATCTCGTCAAGTCACGCGGAGATCGCGCAGGCCTCAAACCCTGGTTTGACGGGTGGCGGGAAGGGTGGCGCGAGAACCCCGGACCGAGGCGCCCCCTACGGTGGCGAACGGTGACAAAGATGGCGTTGCGCGGGCGCCCACCCGTGATCTAGCAGCGTTACCATTGCGCCCGATGAGTCCCCGAATCCCCGCCTCCCTGCGGTCCTACCTGTCGCCAGATAGGACGTGGCTACCGTTTGCTTTCCTCGCCGTCGCGATCGTTCCCGCGGTCGCAGGCTGGGCGCTGGTCTGCCTCGTTCTCCTCACCTGCTCGGCAGCGTCATCCGCCCTCACCCGGCAAGCAACAAGCCCGCTGCGAAACCTCCTGAAGCTCGGCGGGTTCTTCCCTGTCGCCGTCCGCGCGTTACGACTGGCGGTCTTACTCCTCCTCGGTAGTCAGATCTGGACCACGACCGGAATCGCCGTCGCCGTCGCAGTTGGCGGAATCGCGATGGTACTTGCCTCGGCTTTGTCGGACATCACGGTCGATCGCCTCGAAGCTCGCCTCATCCCGGCAATCTTGACTCGCAACCTGACCATCAGCACTACACCCTTGCCTCGATCCGCCCGCCTCTTGGCCGATGGGTTCGCACTGCTCATCCCTGAGATCATCTTGATCGCGGTCGGCTGCCTCATCACCACCTCCACTGGGTTGGCCTGGGTCGGAGTTGGCCTCGCCTTCATTTCCTTAGCCGCTCTGACACTCGTGACTGACCGCGTGTTGCGCAGTTTTGGCAACGCCTACCGGGATCAAGTCCTCGCGGCCGTCCAGACCTCGCTGGCGACGTTAAAGCCAGAGGTTGCGATCTATCTCGGCTCGAATGATCCAAGCACGGTTTACCAACTCGACAGCTGGCTAGCAACGGCCGAAGGACTAGAAGAACCCACCATCATTGTCGTCCGGTCCGTGGAGATCTTTGAGGCGCTCGGCCAGACAAGCATTCCGGTGATCGCACTCGTCACCGCCAAGGACGTTTTGGCGCTCGACTTCTCGAACTTGCGCGCCGCGCTCTTCGTGGCAAATACGGGCGACGTCATTCACCTCATCCGCGAACAGAACCCGATGTCGGCCTTCATCGGCCACGGCGATAGCGACAAGAATTCGTCATTCAACCCTTTTACCAAGGTGTATGACGAGGTTTGGGTCGCGGGCAAAGCGGGGGAAGACAGATACAGCCGCGCACAGATCGGGATCCGCGCTGACCAGTTTGTTTCCGTCGGTCGGCCCCAACTAGCGGCAATTGATCTAGAACTCTTAGACCAATCCTCGCCGAACCACATCCCGACAATCCTGTATGCCCCTACGTGGGAAGGGTGGAACAAAGAGCAGGAATACTGTTCGCTGCTTGCCCAAGGGGTCGATGTGGTGGAACAGATTCTGAACGATGAGGCGAACTTCAGGCTGATTTTCAAGCCTCACCCCTTCACGGGGCTGCGTAATCCCAAGGCGCGCGCCAACGCGAACAAGATTGCCAGCTTGATCCGGGCATCCAACGCCGCCCGGGGAATCACCGACCTTCCCGCGGCACCTCGCAAGATCCGTTCGGTGTCGTCGGCTCAGGAAGCGAATCACCGTGCGACGGCCGCGGGCAGCGAGTACTTCCGGGCGCTTGACGCGCGGGCGAGCTTGGTGGTGCAACCGCATGCCGGCCTCGGGATCTTCCAGTGTTTCGAACACAGTGACGCACTCGTTACCGACGTTTCCAGTGTCCTGAGCGACTTCATCGCGACTGACCGGCCCTTCGCAGTCTGTAATCCGCAGACGACGTCACATGAAGACTTCATTGCCGAGTTCCCCTCAGCAGCGGGTGGCTACATTGTTGACCGGCAAGCGCACAATGCGTCGCAGTTCCTGAACGTCGTTGCGCGCCGCGCGCCAGATTCCCTGGCGGCAACCCGGAGGCAGACACGGGAGTACCTCATCGGACCCGCCACCCCGGACGCCACCGTTGGCTTCAACAAGGCGGTCACTGCCCTCATCGCGCGGGCGAACGAACGAATCGCTGCCCGCGGCTAACGTTGTGCCAGAAGTGCATCGCGAAGGTCAGCAACCTCAGAGATGGCGTTAACGAACGCCGCAGTTGCGACACCCTTAGTCGTATCGCCAAAGCAGTACTCACGGATGCCGTCGATCGCCAAAGCAGCTTCACCGGCAACCGCATCGGTCAACCAGTCCGCGACGTCAGGTGCCTTCGCTGCCGGAAGTAGCGTGAATGAGGACATCACAGAGTCTTCCCGAACGATCGCCTTCGGTTCGGCGGGCTCGGTAACCACCACTGGCTTGCCCGCAGCAACTGCATCCAGCGCTACCGCTGAGACGTCAGCGATGACGATGTCTGCACTAGCCAGGCAGAGCCCAAAGTTTGGCGTCGAAGAGACCTCATGGCCTGCACCTGGATTCTGCTTAGCCGCACTTAACACGACCTCCGAGACCTCTGCGCAGGCATTTGCGTAACTTGCATCGCGATGACCCGACAGCGGATGTGGCCTAAACACAACTTGGTACGAGCCATCTGACAACAGCGCGCGAACCAAAGCGACCCCGTGCGATCGGGCCGATCCGTAGGAGTTGGCGACGCGATCGCCTTCCCAACTCGGGGCGTAGAGCACTGTGGTCAATTGGCCCGAACTTGAGACGACGGAGAACTCTGTATCGACCTGTGGCCGACCGACAACAAGCAACCTTGCGGCGGAGTCAAAGTTGATGAGACGTCGATCGATGCGGTCGATTGCCGCCTGGCCTGCAACGAAGGTGAAGTCGTAGGCCTTGAGCTGATTCGACGCGGAAATTCCGATTTTGTCGGACTCGCCATGGCCGATGTAGATGTGCAAAGGGCTCGGGTGCCACAGCATCGCAAAGTTTGCCCGGTGGTGATTGACGTACAACACCACTTTCGGATCGTGCTCTGCCACAAACGGGTCGATCGCACTGTGCCGTGATGCCACAACCACCGGGAACGGGTTGGTGGCATCCTCGCGCAGCGCAAGTGCGGTATCCGCCGACCGCGTCAAGATTAGTACGCGGTGCTGGGAATCAACCGCCTTCAACACGTCGAACCACTGCCGCAATTGATACAAATTGGCGACGGTGTCAGCGAAGTACACCAACACATCGAATTGACCGTGAGGTGCTGGAGTGGACGACTTCGCGAGCAGTTTGCTCGCCTTTCGGACTGCTAAGCGGTGTCGGGCCGTCCGGGCAATTCCGACTAGCTCAGAGCTGATCGACATCGCTGGTGAGTTCCTTTGCTGACAACGGATCCACCCGGCGCACGTCGACGATGTGGCCCGTTTGCGGGGCGAGCAATACGTCGATCGATGCGGCTGCAACTACCTCAGATTCCAACAGGCTTCCGGGCGGTTCGGCACCGAACGCATTGGTCCTCATCGGAGTTCCAGTGCGCTCGGGGTTGATGCAGTTCACCCTCACTCCGACATCGGCCCATTCGTCAGCAAGCGCTTGAGTCAAGTTCACCAACCCAGCCTTCGCCGACGAATAGAGGCTGTAGCCGGAGCGTCCGCGGGTGTACGAACTCGAGGTGAACAGCAGCAGTGAGCCTTTGGTCTTCGCCAAGTGTGGGTAGAACTCTTGCGCAATGAAGATCGGCGCCAAGTAGTTAACACCGGTCGCGTGGTAGATCGTGTCTTCACTCTCGTCTGCAAGTTCACCGCGCGGCAATACACCCGCGGTGTTCACGACGTAGTCAACCCGGCCGGTTTCGGCGAGCACTTGTGCGCAGGCCGCCCGAACGTCATCACGACGATCCACATGCGTATTTGTCGACGACCGCGAGAACGACTTGACCACTGCACCGTGCTTTGACGCTAGGTCAGCGATGTCGGCACCGATTCCATACGAACCGCCGAAGATCACGATCGTCTTGCCGTTGAGCCGTTCGCGATACTCGTCAGGGCTCATCGATGCGGGGCGGTCATGGCTGCCGAGTTGGAAGAGTTTGTCGGCGACGAACACGTCGATCGGCTCGGTGACCTTCATGTTCTGGTCATCACCGAGAACAACACCGATTGGCACCTCCGGCAGGTACCTCAGCACGACGGTGCAGTCGTCGGTGGCAACAAAGTTGGGGTCGTTCTCGGCATTCACGTATGCCTGGCGAATCGTGTCGAGTTTGAAGGCCTGCGGGGTCTGCCCTCGTCGCAGCAGGTGGCGCGGCAAGACGTCCACGAGTTGTTCGAGCTTTTGATCACTGCCCTGTACAGGTGGGCCATCAACCTGAATGATCGTATCGGCCGACGGGATCGCCGTGTCTACAGCCGAGTACGAGTCGAGCGCAGCAACAAGGTCCCGGATAATCCGGTCGGCCAGGAGTGGGCGGACCGCGTCGTGGAACAACACATTGCAGTTCTGATCACCGAGCGCCTTGATTGCCAGCGCTGTCGTGGCGTTGCGTGTGGCAGCACCCTCAAGGATCTGAGTGACTTTGGAGTAGCCGCCCTTGCGAACGATTTCGCGGATCGCATCGAGGTGACCTGGCACCATCATGATGAGGATCTCGTCGACGGCGCTCGACTCCTCGAACAACGCGATCGTGTGCTCGATGATCGGCCGCCCGGCGACTTTAATGAGCTGCTTGGGAATCTGCAAGCCAACGCGTGCACCGACGCCACCGGCAAGTACCACAGCGACCGTTTTAGTGTTGCCGTTGTTGCCGACAGCCTCATCGGTTGTTGCCGTCATAGGTGCAAGATCCTCACTCAGTGTTGCTTTGGGCACCGCCGGAAGGCTCGATGCTTAACTCCCCCACTCTAACGCGATCTAGCCCTTGAGTAGATTACGCGCGACGACAATCCGCTGAATCTGATTCGTGCCTTCGTAGATCTGCGTGATCTTGGCGTCGCGCATGAAACGCTCCACTGGGTAATCCTTCACGTAGCCATAACCACCGAAGACCTGCACGGCGTCGGTGGTGACCTTCATCGCGACATCTGATGCGAAGCACTTCGCCGAGGCGCCAAAGTAGGTGGCTGTCGGCTCACCACGTTCGCTAACAGCGGCCGCGTGGTACACGAGTTGGCGTGCCGCCTCGACCTCGATCGCCATATCGGCGAGCATGAACTGAATACCCTGGAAGTCCGCGATTGCCTTACCGAACTGTGATCGCTCTTTGGCGTATTCGACGGCGGCGTCTAGCGCACCTTGGGCCAGTCCGACTGCTTGTGCGCCAATCCCGACACGGGTTACGTCGAGCGCCTTCATCGCGGTGGTCCACCCTGTGCCCGGTTCACCGATCATGCGATCGGCCGGGAGCCGGACGTTGTCGAAGTAGAGTTCGCGCGTCGGTGATCCCTTGATCCCAAGCTTGCGCTCGAGCGCACCGAGCGAGAAGCCCTCGTCATCGGCGTGGACGACGAATGCCGAGATGCCTTTGGGGCCCTTTTCCGGATCCGTGCTGGCCATCACCGTGTAGTACTTCGAGACTCCAGCGTTCGTGATCCACCGCTTGTTGCCATTGAGGATCCAGTCATCGCCGTCTCGCACCGCTCGACTTCGCATGCTGGCAGCGTCACTACCCGCCTCTGGTTCGCTCAGTGCGTAAGAGAACATCGCCTCGCCGCGAGCAACCTCTGGCAGGTATCGCGCCTTGATGGCCTCATCGCCCCCGACCAGGATCGGGGTGGTTCCGAGCTTGTTCACCGCCGGAATCAACGAACTCGATCCGCACACGCGAGCGACTTCCTCGACGACGATGCAGGCCGCCAGGTTGTCGCCGCCGGATCCTTCGTATTCCTCCGGGATTGAAATGGCGTGGAAGCCTGATGCCGCCAGCGCCTCGTACACGTCCCACGGGAACTCACCGGTCTCATCGATCTCCGCTGCCCGCGGCGCGATCTTGTCGAGCGCGAGCGCACGAACTGCGGCGCGTAATTCAAGATGCTCAGGCGAGAGTTGGTACAGGTCGAAGTCTGGGTTTCCAGCCATGAGAGGTCATCCTTTGTCGCGAGTTTTTGCTGGACGACTGGCTGAGGTGATGTCGCAGCCAGTGCGTGAGGACATGTCGCGGCGAGTATACGAAGTCACTCGTCACGGCCCTCGACTAACCTGACGCCATGACTTCTGCAACTCGCCCGAGATTGAGTGTCGTCGGCACCGGCTATCTCGGCGCCGTCCACGCCGCGTGTATGGCGAACTTTGGATTCGACGTCATCGGGGTTGATGTTGATCAGCGCAAGATTGATCAACTCCGTAAGGGTGCGCCGCCGTTCTACGAACCCGAATTGCCCGAGATCCTCAACGCCGCGCTGGAGTCTGGCCGCCTAACTTTCACAACTGACCTCGCTGAGGCCGCAGC
>JBAYVO010000034.1:0-14663 GCA_041674545.1 Candidatus Nanopelagicales bacterium
ACCCGAGCCGAACTCCCAACCGTGACGGCCTACATCAACGCTCTCGGTGGGTCAGTAAAGATCGTCGCCGATTTCGGAGACAGCCAGTACCGAATCGCATAACCGCTGCTCCGCTGTCCCATTATTGTGAACGGCTCCAAGTTCCCCGCCACTGGAATGCGGATCGCCCGCCGCAGGCGGTAGGCCCAGGGGAAGTGTGATGTGGGCCTCAAGGGGTCCCTCGGGTGGGTGAGTGTCCGATATGTGCAGGCGTAGACCGGGCAGGACTTCAGCGCAACCCACGGCGGACCTGGCCGCGGCCCAGCAGTTCACATCGCGAGGCCACCAAAAGAGCACGACGGACAGGTAGCGGCGAGCAGCGCGAGAGACCAGAACCCGCGCCGCGCAGACCCCCACCGTGAATCGCCAAAGTGCGAAGCGCAACAGACCCCGATGACCTCCATCGCTGCGGTGTTGACGCGAGTGACACGCACTCCATTCATCCTTGGAGTTTTGATGAATACCTCAACTGTCCGCGTCGTAATCCCAGTGCTTGGTGCTGCGGTCCTTAGCGGTGGAATCCTCGCCGCGGGAGCGGCCCCGGCGAGCGCCGCACAACCAACCGCGGCACAATCCGCCGCCGCCGCACCAGCCAGCGTCGTATCAACCGTCGTGAGTCCCCGCCAGGTCACCAAGTACCACCTGAGTAAGAAGCAGGTCCGCGACATTGAGAAGGCGAAGAAGTTCGCGAACACGAAGAAGGCCAAGCAGGTTCGCTTCCGCGAGAGCCGCCACCACTACAAGGCACGCAGCGGGCAGTACACGGGCGCATGGCAATTCGACAGCGGAACGTGGAAGTCCAACGGTGGACGGCAGTTCAGCAAGGAGGCCTACAAGGCTCCCAAGTGGGCGCAGGACTACGTCATGTGGCGTACGCACAAGGCCCGCGGCTGGCAGCCCTGGGGTGGCTAGTCCACGGAGTGTGACGCCGACGAGGACCGATCCGAAAGATCGATTTCAACGTGGCGGCGCATTGCGGGAACCGGCGGCTTCATCGACGGCGGTTCGGCTGCACCGAAGAGCCAACCCTGCCCGCAGTGCCAACCAAGCGAACGCAGCAACTGTTCCTGTTGAGCAGTCTCGATGCCTTCGGCGATTCCCCGCAAGGAGAGTCTTTCCGTGAGATCTAGCAGGCCCGAGACGAGGTGACTCGTCGGCCCGGTCGGGTCTTTTGCCAGGCGCTGCGCGAAGTCGCGATCGAGCTTCAGGCCAGTGACCGGATAGTCGAGCAATGTGGCTAGCGACGAGTACCCAGTGCCGAAGTCGTCGATGTAGATCCCGACGCCCAAGTCGGTCAACGCCGTCAGGCCTGCCTGCGCTTGGTCGTCCAGCTCCAACAGTGAGTGTTCGGTGATCTCGATGACAAGTTGGGCAGGTGTTGCGTCGGTCGCACGCAGCTGTTCGAGGACGTACGGGCCAAACGCAGCATTGCCGAGCTGTGATGCGGATGCGTTGATGCACATCGTTTGGTGGGCCGGTAGGAACGGAATCCTCGCGATTGACTCTGCAATCACGAGGTTGCCGAGCTCGGTGATCATGCCAGAGTCCTCGGCTGCGGCAATGAACTCGCTTGCCGCGACAACACCATCTGGTGTAATCCAGCGGGCGAGGGCCTCGTAGCCAAGGATCTTCCGATCAGCGAGATCAACGATCGGCTGGTACCAGGCATGGAATTGACCGCCGTCTAGCCCGCTACGAATTCGTCGATTCAGGCCGAGCCGGTGCGCAGCGGCAGAACGAATTGACTCGTCGGCTAGCACCCACCGGTTTCCGCCAGTCTGCTTCGCTTCCCGGAGCGCGGCGTCGGCATCACTCAGCACTGAATGTGCGTGCTGGTCGAGTTCTGCTGCGACCACCCCGATGCTTGCTGTGACGCTGACTGGTTGCGCCTGGGCGAAGAATGTTGCCGCCGAGATCGACTCGACTAGGCGCCTCGCGCACTCCACCAGCTCGGCGCTTCCTTCGACGCTCTCAAGGATCACCACGAATTCATCGCCTCCGAGCCTGCCCACCGAATCCCGCTCGGACAGCGCGGAGCGCAAGATCCCTGCGACGCGCGCCAAGATGTCATCGCCGACAGAGTGTGAAACCCCGTCGTTGACCTCCTTGAAGCGATCGACATCGATCAACAGAACCCCGACCTCGCCGTGCCGTGGTTGCGCGGCCAGCGCGTGTGCGAGGTATTCGATGGCCGCGTCGCGGTTCATCAGGCCGGTGAGGGCATCGTGATGCGCGCGGTAGGAAAGGTCAGCAATTGCCGACTCCGCTAACTGCCGTGCCATGACCTCGTCGTTGATGCAGCGCAATGCCTCGATGTGGCTGCCGTCGATCAGCGTCCTCGACTTCCTGGAGACCCACACCCAACGGCCGTCACCGTGCTTGATCCGGAACTCAGGAGCGGTGTCGATGAGGTCGCTTGGAAGCTCGCCACCGAAGTGTTCATTGGGCTGATCATCTGGGTGGATCAAGGAGTTTAGGGGGAGAGCGAGGAACGACTCCGGATCCCATCCGAGCAGGTCGCGCACGGACGCCGAAACCCAACGTCGGACGTGCTGCTCATCGAAGCGGATCACGACGTCGGCAGCGTTCTCGGCGAGGAGCTTGAACTCGCGCTCGCTTTGGCGAAGCTCGGCCTCGGTGGCAACCTGTGCAGATACATCGCGAATGACTGAAACGGTGCCGTCGACTTCGCCATGCTCGTTGGTATGCGGCGACGTGTGCGCCTCGACCCAGCGATATCCGCCGCTGCCAGTTGTGAAGCGGAATCGCAGACGGATCGCTTCTGACTCGATGTCGCGGCTCTCCTTCGCTGCCTGCGAGAGGTAGCGATCGTCGCGATGAACCAGTTCAATCGCGCGGAGTCCGACTAATTCGGTAGGTGACCACCCGAACTGCTCACACGCCGAAGACGCCCAAATGACCACGCCGTCTCGGACCCAAACCACCAGGTCGCGACAATTGTTTACGAGCCGCTCGAAAGGCCGATCGTCGGTCGGATGCTCAGGCGGCATCGACGCCGAAGCGTGTGAGTTGGTCATCCGGTCGGTCACGTCGCGACCTCGAAGTCCGCGTCGGCGAATCCCGAGCGCACGCAGGTGCATGCGCTATCCGGAGCCGACAGGTGTGCCACAAGACAGCAGAGTACCTGCGAAAATCATTATGCGATCGCGATCTGAAAATCTTGCGAAGGCGCATTTCTGTGTCTAGCAAGATTCGTGCCGTAGGCCGAACACTATCGACGTTCGAGCACCCACAAACCCACTGCTGCGGTGACGTCGCGTGGGGTCGCAGTCAGCATCACCTGAGCCCGAAGTTCTTCCCTGTCGACGTGCCACGCATTCGGTCCCATGAGGATGAGGTCCGCCACCTGCGGCGGCTGCAGCGTCATCACAAACTCGAGCTCGTTCACCTCGGTGACCGCCATTCCAACCTGTTCGGCCGGCACCGAGACCCGATCGGTGTTCTTGGTCGCAATCCCTAGCAATTCGAACTCTTCCCGGAGTTGATGGATGTGCGCTGGTTTGGCCGAGGCGAGAACGAGACGTCCGCCGGGTCGAAGGATGCGGGCAATTTCGGCGAGGTTCCGGGGTGCGAACGCCACGATGACGGCGTCGGCAACTCCGTCGGCAATCGGAAGTGGCGCCCAAGAGTCGGAGACGAGTGCGGTCGCGCGCGGGTGTGATCGAGCGGCGCGAATAGTTGCCGGAACTGAGAGGTCCACGGCGATTCCGTGCGCGCTGGGGGCCGTCTCGAGCGCGGCCGCGAGGTACGCAGCTGTCCCGGCTCCCAACTCCACGAACAGCTGCGAAGCCTGCTCGGAGGTCGCCTGCGGCATGCGAGAAGCGACGGCATGCAGGATTGGATCGAACGCGCCGGTTGCAAGAAATCGCTGACGGGCAGTGACCATCGCCAGGTCATCGCTTCGAAGGTTCGCGGACTTTTCTCCGGCAACGGTGACGTTGACGTACCCCTGTTTAGCGATGTCAAAGCTGTGCCCGGAGCGACACACCAAGCGCCCCGGGGCGGTAGTGAAATCGGCGTGGTCAAGCGGACACCGCATCGCCTGTACCGCTGCCGAATCCACGGCCCAAACGTAGCGTGGATCGGCAGTCGGTTCTGCTCGGGTGTCGGGCCTTGCCTCAATCTCGCACTCGCGCCCGGTCCTCATCGCCGAACAATCGGTGGGCCCGTCGATCACGCCGACGGGCCCACCGATTGTTTTGATGATGAAGTTGCGAGACGTCTTGCCCAAGCGGCCCCAACGAGTCCGCCTGCGTTGGTCAGGAGTTCCAGAACGCTGTCAATTCCTCGACGTCGTCTTGGGCCTGTTCCACCCCGAGCGCAATTGCTTCCGGCACGGCCTCGGGATCCATCAGGCGACTCAAGTCGACCTTCTTAGGTCCGCGCGCAATAGCCTCGGTGCCCGCCTTTGCGAGTTCGTCCATTTCATCCTTGAAGCTTGTTGGCGACAGCGTCATCGTTCCGAAATCCGATTCGACGACGGCACCGAGCGAGATCACGAAGGCCTTCTTTGAACCTGCGATGAGATCGCAGTGCGTACCGGTGCCGCTCACGCCACCATCCATGCACCACCGGTCGTGAAGTCGCTGTGGCGAGAAGATTCCCGGAACCGCGCTACTAGCTGCAGCGGCCCGGATTGCCGATGTCTGGGCCTCTTGCGTCACGACCAAACGCTCGCCGGTATAGGCGTCGACAGCGGTGATGTGAAGTGCGGGGGAGGGCCATCCTCGGGCCGCGATTGCGAAGCCGGTGCTCCGACGCATCTCGGCGGCGGTGGGGGTGTTCGCGCTCAACGCTGCGTGGCCGATTGCCTTCACGGTCTCCGGATCGGCGTTGTCGGCGTCGCGGAATAGTTCAAGAGCGCGCACCTGGCTCTCGTGGAAGTGCGAAGCGGGCGCAAGCAAATTGACTAACGCCGGCACCTTCGCAATCCAGTCAACCTGCTTACCGAAGCGCTTGAGGCCGCGGCTGGCGAGAATTGATGAGACGAGTGAACCTGCAGATGTGCCGACAATCCGATCTGCATCTTCGAGTTGAACGCCGCTACGAATGAGTTCGTTGAGGTAGGCGACCTGCCAAGCGACGAAGTAGACCCCGCCACCTCCGAGTACGAGTGAACGGCTGATGCCATCGCCGTATCGGGCGTCAAAGGAGATCGGTTTGGGTAGAACCGAATCCAGCGGATCTGGTTCAGCGGCCGGGATGGGATTCAGTTCTGCAGCAGTGTGTCCTGTGCTCGTATCAGTCGTCATGGCGGTCATGGTAGGGCGGCCAAGAGGGACGTGTCGCGGTTCGTTGATCCGTTTGCTGCCCCGTCTTGACGCGATGTGGGGGTCCGTTTCTCAAATCGGACCTGAGGTTGCTCTAGGCTCGTTTTGTGCATACGAAAACCTTCGAAGTTCGCTGGGATGAAGTTGACCCCAACCAGCACATGCGTCACACCGTGTACCTGACGTACGGCGCGGATGCCCGGGTCGCCATCTTCAACAACAACGGCATCGAGTTCGGAGTGAACGGAATCCCGGACGTCGCGCCGGTCCTGTTTCGCGAAGAAGCGATCTATCGCCGTGAAGTCCGGTTTGGCGACACTGTCGAGGTTCGCACGACCATTACCAAACTCAGCGACGACGCTGGCCGCTGGTCGATGAAGCACGAGGTGCTGCGCCCCGATGGCGAACTCGCCGCGACGATCGAAGCCGACGGTGCCTGGATCGATATGACAACGCGCAAGCTGGCAGTGCCACCGCCGGATATCGCATCCGCGTTCCGGGCGCTCTTTGACGAGGCAAGCGACTAGTCGAACGCACTGTTCCTAACGAGTGAAGACGGCGACGGACTCGACGTGTTTCGTCATGGGGAACATGTCGAAACACCGAAGTCCAGCCAGCGAGTACCCACGTGCGCCGAGGTACTTGGTGTCGCGCGCGAGCGCTACCGCATCACATGCGACGTAGACAATCGCGCGAGGTTTGCGGCGAGTGATCGCCGTGGTGACGTCCTTGCCAGCGCCGGACCTCGGCGGATCGAGCACGACGACGTCAGCATGCGAACGATGTCCTGCTGCTAGCCACCGTTCAACGGGTGCCTGATGGTGATGCACCCACGGCAGATCGGCGAGGTTTCGGCGTCCAAGGTGGCTTGCCGCTCGGTCTCCCTCGACGGCATCGACCCGCCCGGTCACGGTGACGGCCTCGCCCAGGAAAGCAGCAAATAGCCCAACGCCGCTGTACAGGTCGAGCACGCGTTCGCCGGGTTGCAGCTCCGCAAACGCAAGGACGGTGGACACCAGAGTTTGTGGAGCCCGCGGATGTACTTGCCAAAAGCCTGTCGCTGCGACGCTGAAATCGCGGGTGCCTACCCGTTCGGTCAAGAGTTGCTTGGACCGAGGATCAACGATTGCCAATTCGCCGGTGTTGGCGTACGCCGCGACCAGCGCTTCCGGTCGGTCGTCGGCGGGAACGTGCGGCGCGATCGCGGTACTAATTTCGGTGACTGCCAGCGGGCAGTCGCTGGCCGGAATGATCTGGTGGGAGCGGCCCGCGCGAAGCCCGACAGTGCCGTCATCATCGACTGCGTACCGCATCCTCGAGCGCCAGTGGAGTCCGTTGCCATCGTCGAGGGCTTCGACGGTGATTGCTTCCTCCAGCGGCGTCGCGCCGATGACGTCAACTCCGCCCGTTCTGCGCATCGCGTCGACGACAACTCGCGCTTTGAGGTCGCGCTGAAAATCGACGGAAACATGTTGCCAATCGCACCCGCCGCACTCGTGCGTCAGTGCACACGGTGGTTCGACCCGGTGGTCGGATGGCTGTTCGACGTCAACGACGTCTGCACGCAAAAATGCCCCCTTCTTGCCAGTGCCGGTCACGACTGCCCGCACACGCTCACCGGGAATCGCGTCGCGCACGAACACGACTTGACCGTCGAGGCGAGCGATACATTGACCTCCGGCAACCGGGTCGCCTACATCAATCGTGACGACGTCGCCGATGGCAGGTGGGCGTGCTTCGGGATTCGCGGTGAGCTCACTTGGTGACGTCATCAGGGGGCAAGTCTGTCAGGCGATGGTGACGTCGAGGCGCGCATGGGGGAGTTTGGGATCGGCCGCGCGGGTGGCGTCCCACCCGTGGCCGCGCAACAGGTCCACCGCATCGTCGGGAGTGCTCGGCGCGGACGGCGAACTCGCGAGGATCCGGGCCACCTCTCCTTTTGTGGACTTGTTGTGGTGGCTCACTGCCGTGCGGCTTCCGCCTGGCCCGATTTGCCAGATCTTGATGGTGGCAGCGTGAGGTGCCAGCAGTGTGGGAATTGGCCAGAATTTCACATACGTCCCGGATCGCATATCGACGACGAGTTGGTCGCCGACCAGTTCTGGCATGGTGCGTTCGAGGTGGCGTCGCCAGAACGTATCGACGCGCCCGATCCGCGGCAAGGTGGTGCTTCCGGGAAGTCGGTAGGCAGGGATCAGATCGTCGGGCTTCACGATCCCGAACAGCGACGACACGACGAGGAGCCGCTCGTTCGCGCGGCCTTGCTGTGCGGTCGTCAAGCTCGGATAGTCGAGTGCCGCGAACAGGACGCCGGTGTACACCCTCAGTGCGTGGTCCGCGGGTGCAGTCGTGAGCTCGGCGTTCGCTGTGACCGCGTCGCGTTGGTTCGTTGACAACCCGAGGACCTTTAGGGCCTTGTGTTGAGTGTTCGTGCACATCCGGGTCAGCGAATCCAGCACCTTCGCGCGCGCCGGATTCAGCTGCGCGTTGGCGAGCGCGCCTGGGTCGAATGTGACCCCGGATGCCGGTGCCGTCTTGCCCTCGGATGGCGGGAGTAGCACGATCATGCGAAGGTTCCTTCCAGCAAGCTCATTTGGTGTTCCCAGACTTCCCTGGAGGATTGTGTGACCAGCTTTGCCGTGATCGGCTCCGGTGCCGTCGGTGGATTCTATGGATCGAAGTTGGCGCAGGCCGGCCACGACGTGCACTTCTTGTTCCGGCAGTCAGCGGCACATGTCCGCGAGCACGGTCTGCATGTGCGATCGATTGATGGCGACTATCACCTGGCCGACGTCTCTGCGCACGAGATGCACGACACGATTCCGCGATGTGACGTTGTCATCGTGGCAGTGAAGTCGAATGTGAACCCTGATGTCACTGACGTCGTTGCATCCGTTGTGAAGCCCGGCGGTGTGGTGGTCCTGATTCAGAACGGCCTCGGCGGTGAACCGCTGTTCGCTGATGCGTTGCCCTCCGACGTCGAGGTCATAGGCGGCCTTGCCTTCCTCAACTCTCAGCGCACAGGTGCCAATGAAGTCACCCACATGGGCAACGGCGGGCTGACGATCGCGGGCTACCGGCCTGGGTATGAACCCGCCGGAGTCACCTCGGGTATGGAGCTCATTTCCGCCGCCTACGAGGGAACCACGGTTCCGGTCACGCTTGACCCGGAACTCATTCGCGCTCGGTGGACGAAGGGGATGTGGAACATTCCGTACAACAGCTTGTCGGTAGTGCTGGCAGCGGACACGTCCGAGTTGATGAACGAACCCGCGAGTGAAGCTCTAGTCCGATCGATCATGGAAGAAGTGTCTGCCGCCGCCGCGGCCGATGGCTGCGAGCTGATGGACGGACTGATGGACCTCATGCTCGAAGCGACAAGAGCCATGGAGCCGTACGCAACGAGCATGAAGGTCGACTATGACGCCGGTCGAGCGCTCGAAGTCGAGTCAATCGTGGGCGAGCCTCTGCGTCGCGGCCAGCGCCTTGGAGTCTCGATGCCGGTCATCGAAGCGGTGTATCGCCAGCTGACGTTCATCAATGCTCGGATCGTCGCGGTCTAGGACTGGGACGGCTCGGTTAGGCGGGCCGGGTCACGGTGAACACCTTGGAGATGTAGGGCACCTCGAACGTGTCCTTGCCCGCGAGGTCGGGATGGGTTTGGGTTAGTTGTCTGACCCCAGCGAGGGTCTCGTCGCGGTTCTCGCTCGTGGCGACGTGCGAGAAGGTTCCGACAAGGCCGACGAGGCCGTCGGCAGTGCTCGTGTGGGTGAACGCGAATTCCGTGAGGGCCATCTCGCCGAACGGTTCGGTCAGTGGCGGGGCGTCGTTGCCGCGGAACCACTTGTAGGAGTCGGGGAGTTCAACGACCGACTCCATCGCCTTCAGCCAATCCGCGTTGTCGTCGCGCAGGCTCCAAATGATCGCGAAGACTCCGCCTGGGCGCAGCACGCGCGCAACTTCCTTGACCGCACGGATTGGGTCGACCCAGTGCCACATCTGGGCACCCGTCACTAGGTCGGCACACGCATCGGGTAGGGGGATTTGTTCGGCGCTGCCAGCCAATGCGGTCGCACCCGCAATTCGTTCCGCAAGCGCGGCCCGCATGCGGTCATCTGGTTCCACCGCCGTCACCGCGCATCCGCGCTCGACGAAGCCCGCGGTAAGTTGCCCCGTTCCGGCGCCGAGGTCAACGACATCGACGTCGTTTGGAGGTTTGTCGATGAGGCCCAAGAGATGGGTGAAGACCTCGGGTGGGTAGCCCGGGCGGTACTCGGTGTAGGAGTTGGCTTGGGCGCCGAAGGAAGTGCGCCGCGATTCGACGTCGTCGTTCACGCGGCTGCGGTCTCGGCATCCCACGTGCGGGCGAATGCTTCGTCGGAGGCTGCCAGGCCCTGCATCACGGCGCTGATGACGGACGGGTGATACATCAATCCGTAGTGCCCAAGTCCGCGGTATTCGACCTGCTGAATGTCAAGGAGCGGATGGCGCAGCTGGCCGTAGTGCATAGGCACAACCTCATCGGACACCGAATACATGCTGATCCAGCGCGTCGCCCCAGCGACGGTTTCGTCGTGGATCTGGGTGAGCGTCGCACTGCCTGGGCGGAGCTCCCGAACGAGGTGTCCGACAAGCGGAACGACGGCTCCTGGCCCGTACGCCCACGGGGTTCCTCCATGCGGAGTTCCGATGGTGACGCCGGTGGCTACGTAGTCTTGGATTTCAGGATGTCGATTGATCGCCGCACGCAAAACCAACCCACCGATGGAGTGAGCCACCACGTGAACGGCGGGTGCTGCGGATCGGCCGGTGTATTCCCAGATGTGCTCGGCGACGAGGTCCGCGCATTCGTTGAGGCTGCGGCTGAACGTGTGGTAGTTGACCGACCGTGAGGCGAAACCGTCGCGGCACAGACTGCGCTGCAGCTTGTAGCTCCAGCTCTGGTTGTGGCCGAGGCCGTGAAGCATGAGGACCGGTAAACGGCGGTCGACGGGCTGATCGCAACTACGATCCCGACGCAGGAAGCGCGGCAACGGCTTCGCCAGGACACTGCTGACGGCGTCTGAGGCACCGGAGATGTAGAGCGATCCGGCGCTTGCTGCGTAGAGCAACTCGCGCGTCGCTAGTCGTACCGGTCGGCTCAATGGCGTGACGTCAATGACCTGATCAGCATCAGCCATCCAACGTCTCCATTCCAGGTACGAAATCCGGTGGATCGAATGGTGGACTCATTTGGCGACATTGGCCAACTGCGTTCACCCGATTGCCCCATCACGAGATTTGAACTTAACGCGATCTTCATCGCCGAAGCGATTCCGTGGAGCGGGACCCGTTGGTGCTGCTAGCGAATCTACCTCTCGGGTACGACCTGTTCGAGCCACGCGAAGACCCGCTCGTTGTACACGGAGCGGTTCTCGGTCTCACAGTGGCCGCCGACTCCGTCAGCCGCGGTGAACTCGATGAGGTCCTTCTTCGTTGCCCCGATGGCGTCGAACAACCGGCGAGCATTCGCACCCAGCGGATCTCCCTCGGCTTGGGTAATCGCCGTCGGGCAGGTGATGTTTGCCGCCCGATCGGAGAGCGTGTACTCACACATACTCACCGCGTACTCGGCGAAGTTGTTCACCCCGTTGACCCAGAATCCTCGTCCGACGATTCGCCAGCGCATCGTCGGATCAGCTTTGTCCGAGGTAAGCCATTCTTGGACGGGATCAAGCTTCGTCAGGTCGACGTTGGGGAATGCCTTCTTCTCATCGTCGGTCAGCGGAAGGATCGCGACAACCGAGTCACGTTGATCCCACGCGCCGGGATCTGCCACGAGTGCTGCCAACTTGTCGGCGTGGGTCGCGGCGGCGCGTGGCGCCAGCCAGCCACCCAGGCTCCACCCGCAGAGCACAAGTGCATCCGTGCGGACGTCGGGACGTGCAGCCGCGGTCTCGAGTACGGGTGCGACGACGTTCTCCCAGTCGGGGCGCAGATGCACGCCGTCACGGATCAAGCATCGGCCTTGGCCGGGACCGTCGAACAGCAGCACGTTCCACCCTCGTTCCAACGCAGGTAGCGCGTGCGCGAAGTACATCTCGTGGATATTCGAGTCGTACCCGTTGGTGTTGATGATGGTTCGTCGGGCAGTGCCAGCGGAATCGGGTGAGAAGAACCACGCAGGCATTAGGAGTCCGTCGAGCTCGATTTCGAGGTATTCGGCGTGGTGGCTGACGTTGGCCATCGCCTTGGTGAAGGCGACGTCGCTTGCCGCCGCGGTTGCAGCGAGCCGCGGATCGACGGGGGCTCCGAAGAGTGGCCAGCCGGCAAGGTCGTAGTAGGTCGACGCGCGCAGGTAGGCATTGCGTGCCGTTGTGCGTTCGCCGCGGGAGACCGCTGCGTCGCCAACACCTGCCAACTTGTCGGCAAGGTCAGTGAACGAGGCTGCCCAGGCGTGATCACCGCCGTCAAGCACAGTAGAAATTGCGTGGGTCAGCTCACCGATTTCAACGCCACCTCCGCGCGCCCGAATCAGCGAGCGTTGTGCGAACGAATCCAGCAGTTGATCGTCGATGAACATCGGGCCAGTCTGCCTGCTGCTGGTTCCGAGCGGCAAGCCACCGGCCCGTCATGCTGGGGTGTTGGTCCGCTCGCGCCATTGCGACGCAGCTGCTCCGGTTGTGGATCGATCCGGATTAGTCGACGTCCTCGCAGGCGGCATGACACGGCATCAGCGGCGACACTCGCGTAGCGTCAGTCGCCAATCCTGGCATCTAGCCGAACACGAAGGAGTTGCCATGGCAGAACTAAAGACCAAACCGAACAGGGACGATGTTGAGGCCTTTTTGGAATCTGTCAATGGTGAGCAGAGACGAGCTGACGCGAAAGATCTGTGTGCCCTGATGACCCGCGTGACAGGTGAACCGCCGGTGATGTGGGGGCCGTCAATCGTCGGCTTTGGCCACGACCATCTGGTGTATGCCAGCGGGCGTGAACTCGACTGGATGTCAATCGGCTTCTCTCCACGCAAGGCTGCCCTCACGTTGTACCTCACGTGCGACTTGGATCGCCTTGCCGAGCCGCTGGCGGGCCTCGGTAAGTACACCCACGGCAAGGGGTGTCTCTACATCAAGAAGCTTGCCGACGTTGATCAGGTGGTGTTGGAGAACCTCATCGAGATCGCCTTCGCCAACTCCGGCAAGGCCGCCGACGAGTAACGCTGACACGTTTGTGTGTGACTAGCGCACACGTCCCCGTGTCTCTGACGCTGCATGCCTCAGGCCGAACGCGTGCCGAGCTTACGCGTTCGGGTTGAGCACGAGTTTGCCTGTGGTGCCGCGCGAGCGGATGTCCTCATGCGCCCGGCGTGCATCGGCGAGGTCGTACTCCCCACCAGCGATGACGCGAACCTGGCCGTCAATCACAAGGTCGAACAGTTCGGACATCGCTTGCCCGACGACGTTTCCGGGAAGTCGGAAGGCGTGCGGTAGCCACATGCCGGCGATCGTCGTGGAGTGGACGAGCAAGTTGGTTGGCGCTATCGGCTTGGGTGCTTCCCGGCTGGCTTGGCCGAAGAAGCCAAGGCGTCCGAACGGCGCGAGCGCGGCGACGCTTTCGTCGGTTACGCGTCCGCCCGTCATATCGAGGATCACGTCGACACGCGTGCCGTTGTTGGCCTCGATGATTGCGGCCGTCATGTCCTCGGCGCGGGAATCGATGGCAACGTCCGCGCCAAGTTCCACGGTGAGCGCGCGCTTCTCAGGTGAGCTCGCTGTAGCAATGACCCGGCCCGCTCCCCAGGCTTTCGCTAACTGGATGGCGATGGTTCCCACGCCGCCTGCACCCGCGTGCACAACCACCGATTCACCTGCTGCCATGTGCGTGGAACGGCGAAGCAAGAGCCACGCGGTTGTCCCCTGCACAATCATGGCGAGCGCCGTCACATCGTCAATCGATGGCGGCACATCGTAGGAAGTGAATGGACTTGCTGCTGCGCGCTCGGCGTAGCCGCCGCTGGCAATCAGGGAGACAACCCGGCGACCATCGGACGTCGTGCCGACGACCTCGCCGCCAGGCACGATCGGCAGGGTCGTTGCCGAGAGATAGGAGTTTTCGGCTTGGTGAGTGTCGGCGTAGTTGATTCCCGCGCGGCTGACGTTGACCAACAGTTCGCCGTCTTTGAGCTCTGGATCGGGCACATCGGTCAGTGTGAGGACCTCGGGTCCACCGAATTCGGTGATCTGAATGGCTCGCATGAGTGACGCTCCTGAGCTAGGTGACGGCGAGTACGCAAGACTGCGATGACTCACCCTAGAGGTCGCTCACGAAAGCTAGCTAGTGCAGCCCGGTAGGGGTGGTCGTGCAAGTCCCGCGCACCTCGAGCAGTTGGATTGGATACCTGTAGATGGGCACCTGGAGCGAAGAAGCAATTGGCGATCTGAGCGGCAAGCGAGCGATCGTCACCGGTGCGAATTCCGGCGTCGGCTACTACACCGCGAAGGTGTTGGCTCAACACGGAGCGGACGTCGTGATGGCGTGCCGGGATCAGGAGCGTTCGAAGAAGCCCTTTGATGAGATCTGTGAAGTCTCGACAGGCACTGTCGTGCTCCGGCAACTTGACCTTGCCGATTTGGATTCGGTATCGGAGTTTGCCGACGGATGTCGAACCGACTTCACGTCGCTGGACTACCTCGTCAACAACGCGGGAATCATGGGCGGCCCGCAGCGAACAACGGCGCAGGGTTTTGAGCTGCAGATGGGAACAAACCACCTCGGGCACTTTGCCCTCACGACGAGGCTCTGGCCGCTGCTCGCTGCGACTGACAACGCGAGGGTTGTCTCCTTGTCGAGCCTTGCCGCGCGCGATGGTCGGCTATCCGCGGCGATGACGCGTGAGACGCTCGTCGACCCTTCGCCGTACAGCACTTTCAAGGTGTACTCCAACACCAAGCAGGCGACGTTGTTGTTCGCACAGGAACTGCATCGCCGCTCGCAGAAGGCGGGGACGGGCGTGGCGTCTCTGGCCGCTCACCCGGGTGTGAGTTCGACCGGTCTCTTCAATCGGCAGTTGCGCGAACGCCACCTTGGCGCGTTGGTTCCGATCGTCGGAACCCTTGGTCGGATCACCCTTGCCTCGCCGCGAGCGAGCGCGAATCCCTCGATCCGCGCCGTGACCGACCCGACGATTCGCAGCGGCGAGTTCGTCGGACCGAGTCAGCTCGGCCAGTTTCGAGGCAAGCCCGAGGTCATCAAGGTGTTCCGGGAGGGCAGTGACCCAGCCACCGCCGCCCGCCTCTGGGACCTGTCGGAAGAAATCACCGGCCAACCCTTCACCCCCTGACCCCTGACCCC
>JBAYVO010000035.1:0-14359 GCA_041674545.1 Candidatus Nanopelagicales bacterium
CTCGTGGAGAACCTCCGCGATTCCACCGGCAACGAGCGGGTGTCGGAGATTCGCCGCGAGATGCAGGCCACGATGGACATGAACGCGCAGGTCTACCGCACGGAAGAGACCCTGACGCAGGCACTCGCTGACATCAAGGCACTCCAGGCTCGCTACAAGAACGTCGCGATCTCTGACAAGGGCCGCCGTTACAACACGGACCTCCTCGAAGCGATCGAGCTTGGCTTCCTGCTCGACCTCGCCGAGACGCTCATCGTTGGGGCGCTTGCCCGCAAGGAATCACGCGGAGGTCACGCTCGCGAGGACTTCCAGACCCGTGATGATGAGAACTTCATGAAGCACACAATGGCCTACCGTGAAGATGCAGATGCCGACGTGCGTTTGGACTACAAACCCGTTGTTGTGACCCGCTACCAGCCGATGGAGCGTAAGTACTGATGTCATCCACCGCTTCGCAGACCAGCGCCGCAGCAGGCGCACTGGCAGCTCCCGTCGCCACCGACGTGCGCTTCAACATCCTCCGGTTCGATCCAGAGGTGGGCGAAGGCGCGTACTGGGAAGAGTTCGTCGTGTCGTGCTTCCCGACCGACCGAGTCCTCACCGCCCTCGAGAAGATCAAGGGCGAACAGGACGGTTCACTCACGTTCCGTCGCTCGTGCGGACACGGCATTTGCGGCTCCGATGCCATGCGCATCAACGGCCGCAACCGCCTTGCCTGCAAGACCTTGATCAAGGACCTCAACACGAAGAAGCCCATCACCGTCGAAGCGATCAAGGGTCTCCCACAGGAGAAGGACCTCATCGTCGACATGGAGCCGTTCTTTAAGGCTTACCGCGAGGTCATGCCGTTCCTCATCACTGACGGCCACGCCCCCACCAAAGAGCGGTACCAGTCAGCCGAGGATCGCGCGATCTTCGATGACACGACGAAGTGCATCTTGTGTGCGGCGTGCACCACGTCATGCCCAGTGTTCTGGAATGACGAGCAGTACTTCGGCCCGCAGGCCATCATCGGCGCGCACCGCTTCATCTTTGACAGCCGCGACGCAGGGACTGCAGAACGACTCGAAATTCTGAACTCGAAGGATGGCGTCTGGCGGTGCCGGACAACGTTCAACTGCACCGAGGCCTGCCCACGCGGTATCGAAATTACCGACGCAATTCGCCAGGTGAAGCAAGCGCTCCTGCGCGGATAGGTGTCACGCGGCGCTGCACAATGTGCCGCGGCTGACTACTCAAGGTGATCAAGACGCGAAATTCTGCGTGACCTTCAGAGTTCTCGTTCCAGAAGCGAAACCCGCGGGTTATCGTTCGCAGGTGCATCTGCAGAGTCTCGAGCGCCCAAGGGGCTCCAGCACGGCAGTCGTACACCCCCGGCGCACGATCCAGGCACTCCTGATCACCCTCGTACTCCTGTTGATCACCAGCGGGACAGCCCTGGCAGCGCCAACCGATCCGCCGAAGCCCCCACCCGGCCCACCAGTCGAAGTGTCGGCACTACCCGGCTCAACACCACCCCCAGAGTTGGATGCGTTCGCTTGGGCCATCGCAGACGCCGACACCGGCGAGGTCCTGGCAGCAAAAGGCTGCCAACACCGACTACCTCAAGCGAGCACGACCAAGGCTTTGACGGCATTGACCGTGATCCCACACCTGGACCCATCGGCCACGTATGTCGCGACGAAGAAGGATGCCAACGCTGAGGGCAGCCGAGTCGGGATCGAAGCCGGCGCGACGTACACCATCAACGACCTCCTCCTTGGCCTCATGTTGCCAAGCGGAAACGATGCCGCAAGCGCGTTGGCGAACGCCAACGGCGGATGGCAAACGACGCTGGCACAGATGAATGGCGAGGCGCGCCGCCTCGGCGCGATGAACACCGTCGTCCACAATCCAAGCGGGCTTGACACACCTGGGCACCACAGCACTGCCTGCGACCTTATGACCATCTTCCGAGCGGGTCTTGAACTGCCGCTCTTCCGAAAGCTCGTCGGGACCAAGACCGCAAACTTCCCCGGCGAGATGCCTAAGCCCGGAAAGAAGCGCTCCGCCTACCCAATCAGCAATCAAGATCGACTGCTTCAACAGAACTACCCTGGGATCATCGGTGGCAAGACCGGATACACGACGAATGCCGGGCGGACGTTTGTCGGCGCAGCACAACGGAACGGGCACACTCTGCTCATCGCCATCTTGCGGACCCAACAGTATTTGGACGAAGCTGGCGAAAAGTTGCTCAACTGGGGATTCGCTAACGTTGGCAAGGTGACTGCGCTCACGACTTTGCCCGAACCCGGCGATGTCGACCCAGGACAGACCGCCGAGACCGAGAACGCTGTCGCCAAGGTTGAAACTGCGCCGGTATCAGCGACTGTTGCTTCCAGCCAGGCCTCGACAGCTGACCTGCCGTGGCTACTCATTGCGCTCGCGGTGTTCCTCACAGTGCTCGCCGCTGCCGCAATATTGCGCGCACGCGCAGTGCTGAGGACACCCAAGTAATCGACTGGTGGCGAAGCGCGCACCTGTGGTGATTGCGTTCACACCATTCTGTCGGACCCAACGTGACCCATGTCCTTGAGAGTGAAGCCAATGTGGCGTTCCATAGAGGCAGCGCGCAGCGCTGTCTTTAAAGAACATTGGAGGAACCATGAAGGCATCCATCGGCGACAAAGTCGCCGTCATTGTCGAGACCTCCGCCGAAGCACCCCGCGAAGCGACCGTCATTGACGTTCGCGACTCCGCAGCTGGCCACGAGTCATACCTCGTGGAATGGGCCGATAACGGCCATCGCCAGTTGGTAGCACTCGGCCCAGGTAGTCGACTAGAACGACGTTAGTTGGCGTTCGTGGCGGCGCGGCGCAGGTCGTCGCGCCGCCACGGACCGCTACACGAATCCGACGCGTTCGTAGACCTCGGCGAGCGTCGCGCTGGCAACTTCGCGCGCCTTGCTAGCACCGGAGTCCATCAGGCGGCGTAGCTCAGCTCGATCGTTGAGGAACTCATGCGTCTTCGATTGATAGTCAACCGCGAATTCCACCACGGCGTCGGCTACGTCGACCTTCAGCGGGCCATACATCGAACCCTCGTAGTGCTTCTCGAGCTCCGGAATCGATTGCCCACCGAGTACTGACAGAATCGTCAGCAGATTCGACACACCAGGCTTGTTCTCCGGATCAAAGCGAACCACGGTCTCGCTATCGGTCACCGCAGATTTGATCTTCTTCGCAATCTTCTTTGGCTCATCGAGCAACATCACACAGCCAGTTGGCAGTGACTTACTCATCTTCGCTGTCGGGTCTTGCAAGTCTTTGATCTTCGCAGTTCCCTTGACGATGAGCGGATCCGGAACCACGAACGTCTCCCCGAAGCGGGTGTTGAATCGCTGAGCAAGGTCACGGGTCAATTCAAGATGCTGCCGCTGATCCTCACCGACCGGTACACCTGTCGCTTGGTAGATCAGAATGTCCGCGGCCATCAGCACCGGGTAAGTGAAAAGGCCAACGCTCGTCGCCCCCAAACCTTCCCGCGCCGACTTGTCTTTGAACTGGGTCATCCGGGATGCCTCGCCGTAGCCGGTGATACAGCTGAGCACCCACGCGAGTTGCGCGTGTTCGGGGACTTGACTTTGCACGAAGAGGACCGACCGTTGCGGGTCAACCCCGCACGCCAGCAATTGCGCGAACGAGAGATCCGTGCGACGCCGCAGCTGCGTGGGCTCGTAGTCCACGGTGATCGCATGTTGATCAACCACGGCATAGAACGCCTCATGTGTCTGCTGAAGATCGACCCAGCTTCGTAACGCACCGAGGTAGTTCCCGAGCTGAAAGGAATCGGCGGTGGGTTGGATACCGGAGAGCACTCGATCGGTCCGAGTCACAGGAGATGACATGGCGGTCATTCTGGCACCTGCCCTGTGGCCGCGGCATCTGGCTTAGCAACCTCATCTGATTTGTTGCCCTCGCCTGGGGGCATCTGGGACAGCGGAGTGACTCGGATTCGAGCGGCCCGGCGACCATCAAGTTCAATCACTTCAAGCTGTGCCCCAGGTGCAGCAACAACATCGTTCAGTTGCGGCAACCGCCCGAGCGTCGACATCACGTAGCCTGCGACCGTTTCGTAGGCGCCCTCGGGAAGCTCCACGTGCGTGTGTTCGGCAAACTCGTCGAGGTTATCGAGCCCATCCACGATCACCTCTCCGGCGAACCCGACGGCAACGACCGCACCGCCATCATCCTCGTCGTACTCATCATGGATGTCGCCAACAAGTTGTTCAACGAGGTCTTCCATCGTCACGATTCCTGCGGTGCCGCCGAACTCGTCAACAACGATGGCGAGGTGGTTCTGGTTGTCACGCATGAACTGCAGAGCGGGTAGTACCTTCTTGCTCCACGGGAACCGGGGGACCTCCCGGACCAGCTTCTCGACCTTGAGTTGGCTGCGGACTACCGCTGGGTTCAGCACGTCCCGGACGTGAACGAATCCCATCACCTCATCCGCCGAACCGCGGACCACCGGGTAGCGAGAGTGCGGCAGTCGAATCACCTTTTGGGCCGCGGCAGACACCGCCATCGAATGATCGAGGAACGTGACTTCGGTCCGCGGAATCATGACCTCGCGCAGGTCACGGTCGCCAGCGTCAAACACGTCTTCAATGAGTTCTCGTTCGGCCTGCGACAGCCCAGCATGGGTGGCGATGAGCCGACGCAACTCCTCATCACTCATCGCCTCCTTGCCTGTCGTGGGATCGAGTCCAAAGATCCGAACCAAGATGTTTGTCGAACCTGACAGCAGCATGATGAACGGGCGCGAGATTCTTGCAAGCCAGTCGACTGGCGCCGCGACCGTCAAGGCAACACCTTCGGTTCGTTGCAGGGCGATCCGCTTCGGCACGAGTTCACCGATGACCAACGAAATGTAGGCAATCAAGATTGTCACCAGGATGAAGGCGAGCGTCTCCGCGAGGCTCTCACCGAGTCCAAGTTCCTCAAGAAATGGCGCAAGGTACGGCACAATCCGTGAGGCTCCGTAGCCGGCTGAAATGAACCCTGTGAACGTGACGCCAACTTGGACCGCTGCCAGAAACCGGTTCGGGTTGGCCGTGAGCGCGGCGAGGCGCAATCCTCGTCGTCCACGGGTGTTCGCGAGTTTGGCAATCTGACTCTCGCGTAGAGAAACCAACGCCGTCTCAGCGGCAGCGAAGAACCCGCCGATAATCGAGAAGATAACGATGACGATCAGGCTGATGGCTGCGTCGTTCATCGTGAGTCAGGCACCTGTGCAGGCGTCTCGAAGGTCGCGATGACTGGGGCGTGATCACTCCACCGCTGCGCGTAGGACGATGCCCTGCCAACGTCAACCGACACCAACGCGCTCGCGAGTTCCGGTGTCGCCATGAGGTAGTCAATCCGCCAGCCGCTGTCATTGTCGAACGCTTGTCCGCGCCAGGACCACCAGGTGTACGGGCCATCAACATCGCCCGCGTGCGCGCGACCAAGGTCGACCCAGTCCTTCGCGAACCACCTACTCAGGTAGGCCTGCTCGTGTTCAAGAAATCCCGCTTTACCCCGGTTGCCTCGCCAGTTCTTGATGTCGCGGGAGGTGTGGGCAATGTTGAGGTCCCCACAGACGATCACGTGGCCGCCGATCTTCTTCGACGCCGTCCGAAGTTGACGAAGACGTTTAGTCATCGCATCGAGGAATCGGTATTTCTCCTCTTGTCTTCCCGTTCCCGCCTCGCCGGTATGGACATAGGTCGACACCACGGTCACGAGGCCGTGTTCGGTATCCACCGTCGCCTCGACCCAGCGGCCCGAGTCGGCGAACTCCTTCAACCCGACACCGAACCGTGGTTCCTGAACACGCGACCTGGAGAGGATCGCGACACCTGATCGGCCCGCTGTTGCGGCCTCGGCATGGACGAGATCCCAATGTCCCAGCCCGCAATCAGCGAGGATCTTGACGACGATGTCGTCGGGCGCCCGCACCTCCTGCAAACAGAGCACGTCGGCGCCGCTGCTCTTCAGCCACTCAAGGTTGTCACGACGCGCAGCGGCGCGGATTCCATTTACGTTTGCGGAAACAACGGAGAACACCCTGCGAATCTACCCCGCCGACGAGCGCAGTGTGAGCAATGGCGAGGCGTACACGATCGGGGTCTACCAAGCCCTGAGCCGCTTCTTCACGGCATCACCGCGACCGACGGAATTGACCGGAGCAACCTGGACCACGTACTTGACCCGCTTCTTGCGGTGGATCACCTTCTTGTTCGATGTGGTCGATGACCACGCCGACCATTTGCCGCCACCCTTCGCGATTCGGTAGTGGTAGCCCAGGATCCTGGAGTGACCGTTGTTCAGAGGCGACGTCCACCCGATGATGGCCTTAAGGTTCTTGTAGGTGACCTTGATGGTCCGAACTCTCCCGGGCGCTTTGGCCAGCGGCGGATTGGGCGCCACGGTCGTGCTGATCACCGCGGCTGAGTTCGCGATCCCCGTGCCACAGGTGATCCACTCGCCACACTTACCTCCTGCGAATCCAGATGTTGTGCTCTTGAGCCGTGCTTCCACTTCTGCGGGCCTCAACGCAGGTCGCAATGACTTCAGGAGCGCAGCAAGCCCTGCGACGTGCGGCGCCGCCATACTCGTGCCGTCGTGACGCGCGTAGGTGGGCGATGCTGGCGTCGTGGTTCCGGTATTGGACGTTGACCAGATCCCCGCGCCTGGAGCACTAAGATCGACGCTGCTGCCGTAGTTGGAGAAATCAGCTCGCTTGCCGACAGAGTCGGAGGCACCTACTGTCACAACGCTTTGACAGTTTGCCGGCCACGACCGCTCCGCATCTTCCTGGCTGTTTCCGGCTGCCACCACAATCGTCGTGCCACGCACTACTGCCGCATCGATAACTGACTGACTCATCGCGTCGCAGATGCCAGATCCACCGAGTGACATATTGATGATCGCTGCTGGCGTGGGGTTCGAGGGAACATCAGGAATCGTCCCGCCAGACGCCCACGCGATTCCATCGAGAATGTCTGACAACGTGCCGCCACATTTGCCGAGCACTCTGACAGGTTGAACCTTGACCCCGGGTGCAACCGATGAGACTCCTACTCCGTTGTCCGAGGTTGCGTTGATGGTTCCCGTCACATGTGTGCCGTGCCAGGAACTGCTCTCGACGGGACACTCAAACAAGTCGCTGTCTACGTCTTCTGATTCCGGCTTGCTCACCCAATCGCCAGGGTCGCTGGGATCAGCGTCGCGCCCGTCGCCATCGTTGGCGGCCGCGACGTTCTCGATCATGTCGTATCCGGCGACCTGGGTCGCAGACGCCAAATCGGGATGGCTTCGGATTCCGGTATCGAGAACCGAGACGACTACCGAACCGGAACCTGTGGTGGCTGCCCAAGCCGCGGCAGCGTCGATCCCAAACCTCCCGTTCAGACCCCACAGATCAGCTGATTGGAAGTACGGGTCACTGGGGTTCGTTGCGCTGGCGACCTCGGCACGGTCAGCGGGAAAGATCTTTATGTCGGGTGTTGCCGACTCAACTCGAGGGTCTTGTTCGAGTTCTGTTGCCACCGCCGATGCCTGCGCGGCAGTCAGCGGGTCAGACAACTCCACGGTGCGCAGCCCGAGGCTCATCTTTCGGCCCGGTTCTAGGTCGACGTCATCGACAGCTCCGCTACCGGTAGCGACCCGCGGCGCTTCGGTCGGCTTCACACCCGGCTTGTACTTCACGATCAAGCTCGTGACCGGCGCCGACTGCGCTTCAGTCGCTGTTGGCGGCGATGTCGGTGGCGCTATTTCTGCTCCGGCGGCCTGCGCGGTTGAGGTCACGAGCGGGAGTACCAGACACAGCGCGGCCGTCACCGCCACTGATCTGGTCAACTGCCTGCGCATCTACCGCCCCTTTGAACCGTGGGTCGCGCGCCGTTTAGCGCGCAGGTGTTCTTGCGAAGTCCACGGTCTGTGTCGGCAGTTGGAGAGGCCGGTTTGAAGGAGCGTCACCCACTTCGGCTAACCAACATCAACTTGTGCTCATTGCGTGCCGCTACCCCCGTGACCCACGAGTCCAACAACCCGCCGTCACGCGAGACTAGACTCGTGGGCGGTACAGCCCAGTCTTTGGCGCTGGTCCGCTGGTCCGCTGGTCCGTCACGTCACAGGAGGTTCTGACATGCGCTGCGAACGAAAGCATGTGCTGCTCACTGGAACGTCATCGGGAATCGGCAAGGCGACGATGGAAGCGGCCCTCGCCCAAGGCTTCCATGTGTTTGCGGGCGACCGGTCGAATTCATCTGCGCGCGGCGGCGCCGTTCCGCCAGACGAGACTCTCACCAAGATCCACCTCGATATCACCAACGGCGCCGACATCACCACAGCAGTCTCGATGATTGATGAACACGTCGGTGACGCTGGACTTGACGCGTTGGCAAACATCGCCGGAATCGGGATTCCTGGCCCACTTGAGATCATGCCGATGGAGTCGTTGCGTGCCTCGTTCGAAGTCGACTTTTTTGGTCAAGTTGCTTTGACACAACCGTTGATTCCGCTCCTTCGAAAGGCATCAGGCAGGATTGTCTTTATCGGTTCGATCGTGGACCGAACAACGATTCCGTTCTTCGGCGCGCTGGCTTCGTCGAAGTCGGCGATCGCGGCGGTCAGCGGAACGCTGCGACAGGAGCTCGCACCCTGGGGTATTGATGTTGTTTTGGTCGAGCCAGGCTTCATCAGCACGGGCGCGGACAAGGCCACTAAGGCACGCATGGACAAGTTGATCGAGGACTTCTCCCCTTCCGAGGAGGCCTTGTACGGCGAGATGTTCCGGAACTCGACGGCCCGTGGATACAAGACCCAAACATCCGGTAGTTCACCTGATGGGGTTGCGGACGTGATCCTGGAAGCGATCACCACAAACAAGCCGAAGGACCACTACCTCACAGGCTCAAAGGCTCACCTCGTGGCGACGGTCGCGAAGTTACCGCAGCGAGTCCAGGATCAGCTCAAGCGGAAGGCCTTTGACTTCCCAAAGCCACGCTCGAAGCGCTAGTAGCGCCTCAATTTCAAGGTCGCCGCAGGTCCGGAACCGGCGGAGTTCAGTGCAACCACCTGGATCGCATTCTTGGTTCGCTTCTTTCGGAGCACCGTTGCCTTGAGCGAAGTGGTGGAACGCCAAGGCGTCCATGACTTTCCATTGTTCTTCGTGGATCGGAATTGATACGCGAAGACCACAGCTCCCCCGCTATTTGCCGGTGCTCGCCATTTGGCGTTCGCCTTTGCTTTCTTGTAGGTCGCTTTGAGCCGCTGCACCGAGCTCGGGGTCTCGACCACCGGCGCTGGTGGCGGCGGCGCGGATGGGGTTGGCGTCGGTGTTGGGGTTGGCGTCGGGGTTGGCGTCGGCGTTGGGGTTGGCGTCGGTGTTGGGGTTGGCGTCGGCGTCGGGGTTGGCGTCGGTGTTGGCGTTGGGGTTGGCGTCGGTGTTGGTGTTGGTGTTGGGGTTGGTGTTGGTGTTGGGGTTGGTGTTGGGGTTGGCGTTGGGGTTGGCGTTGGGGTTGGCGTTGGGGTTGGGGTTGGTGTTGGCTCGTCTTCAGTGAGAATCGCGTCAGCATTCGCAATTCCGGTCCCACACGTCTTTGCGACGGTGTTGTCGCAAATACCGCCCGGGAACGCCTTCACGTTTGCCTTCAAACGCGCCTCAACTTCGCCGGGGTTGAGGTCGGGGAACTGCGACTTCATCAGCGCTGCGAGGCCCGCGACGTGTGGGGTCGCCATACTCGTTCCCGCCCATCCCTCGTACGTATCAGCACCTGGCGCGGTTAGCCCGGCATTCGCCGTCGAATAGATGGAGACACCAGGCGCAGCGACGTCCACCGTGGCGCCATAGTTCGAGAACGATGCACGTTTGCCATTCACGCCCGTTGCCGCAACCGTCACAACGTTGTTGCAATTCGCCGGGAAGTACTCACTTGCGTTGTCATTGCTGTTGCCTGCCGCGACAACAACTGTCGTTCCGTTGCTAACTGCGTTGTCAATCGCCAACTGCAGGCCAGCGGAACACGACCCGAAACCCCCGAGCGACATGTTGATCACGTCCGCGGGGGTGGCATTCACAGGTCCGGGTGCCTCGGAGCCACCGGACGCAAAGGTGATTCCGTCAATGATGTCGCTAGAGGAGCCACCGCACTTGCCGAGAACGCGCACCGCTTGCGTCTTCACGCCCGGCGCGACCGAAGCAACACCCCTGTCGTTGTCCGAGATTGCGTTGACGGTCCCAGTGACGTGAGTGCCATGCCAACTGCTTGCGCCCTCCTCACAGAAAAGCGGGTAGTCGACTTCGTCCTGTGCCGTCACCCAGTCGCCGGGGTCCGTTGGATCATCGTCTCGGCCGTCGCCGTCATTGGCGATGAACTGACTAGCGATCATGTCGTACCCGGGGACCTGGCTCGCTGCGGATAGGTCTTCGTGCTCGAGGATGCCGGTGTCCAACACCGCAACAACCACGTCGGGCGAACCTGTGGTCTCCCCCCAAGCTGTCGGCCCGTCAATCCCGTAGAGGCCATCGAGCGACCACATGTCGCCATCTTCGAAATAGGGATCATTTGGGTCAGTTGCGCTTTCCAGGCCGAGGTTCCCGGCGGGGAAGACCCGCAGATTGGGCGAGGCCGACAGCACACGTGGGTCCGCCGCCAATTCTGCGGCCACCGCGTCCGCGTCCGCGACATCGAGTGGCTCCGAGAGTTCGACCGTTCGCAGACCGAGACTCATCTTGCGGCCTGGTTCCAGCTCCACATCGCTGACAGAACTGTCACCCGTCGCGACTCCTGGAGCCTCTGTGGGGGCGACGCCCGGCTTGTATTCGACGATCAGTTCAGTGACGGGAGGTTGCTCAGGCGGTGGCTCGGCGACTACTTCGCTCACCTGGCTCGCTTGCGCCGAAGTCAGCGTGACCGCAATCGCGGGAGTACTCGGGGCAGCCAAGCAGGCCGCGGTCAGCGCCGCGATCACGATGCCGCTCTGCCGCCGCATGACAATCCTCTCGCTGTGCACTCACGTTCGCCGCTGCAGCTGCTCATCCGCGGTGCACAGGTGCCAACCATTCTGTGGTGAACTGGCTGGCCGCGACAGCCCCATTCACCCACCTTGCCTAATGACGCCCGGCGCACACAGAGGTCTGCTTGACTTGCCGAATGACACCTGTGAGGGACCGCGACATTCGAGTCGGATTGATCGGCTTTGGCCTGGCTGGATCGGTATTCCATGCGCCGCTAATCTCCACGACACCTGGACTGCGACTTGCAGCAATCGTCACCGGCAGCCCTGACCGAGTTGAACAGGCTCGCACCGCCCACCCCGATGCGCTAGTCGTCGCTACTCCAGAGCAACTTTGGGACGCCGGGGACGTTGATGTCATCGTCATTGCCACGCCGAACACAAGTCACGCGCCGCTCGCTCTCGCAGCGATCTCACACGGCGTCGCAGTCGTTGTCGACAAACCGCTCGCGATCAGCGCTGATCAGGCGAATTCGGTCATCGATTCGGCGGACGCTGCCGGCGTCCTGCTGACCGTCTTCCAGAACCGCCGATGGGATGGCGACTTTCTCACCGTGAAGGCCCTCGTCGACAGCGGTGCATTAGGTCGCGTCGCTCGGTTCGAGTCTCGATTCGAACGCTGGCGCCCGCAAATCAAGGACGGCTGGCGCGAGAACGTGTCACCAGCCGAAGGCGGCGGGCTGCTGTTCGACCTCGGCGCCCACGTGATCGATCAGGCACTCAGCCTTTGGGGTCCCGCCGCGAGTGTCTACGCCGAGATCGATACCACTCGTCCCGATGCCAAGGTCGATGACGACGTCTTCGTCGCGATCACTCACCGCAACGGTGTCAGGTCACACCTCTTCGCAAGTGCTACAGCGGCCGATCTCGGACCAAAGTTCCGAGTGCTGGGGACCCAAGGCGGGTACTCCTGCTACGGCCTCGACGTTCAAGAGGCCGCGTTGCGCGCCGGAGAACGTCCTGGCCCTGGCTGGGGAACTGTGGCGGAGGAGAACTGGGGCGAATACACGAACTTGGCGGGTGCATCGGCACCCTGGCCGACACTGCCCGGCGACTATCCCGCGTTCTACCGCGGCCTAGCGCAGGCAATCCGCGGCGAGGGACCAGCCCCAGTCGACCCGCGCGACGCCGCTGCGACGATGGCCGTCATCGAGGCCGCCCGCGATTCCTCCACCCACCACACCGTCGTCACCTTCTGACCGCCGCGATCACCCGCGACCCGCCGCGACCCTCCCCGTTTGGTAGACACGCCCGGCCGGCCGGGCGTGTCTACCAAACGAGGAGCGGTCCGGCGGCGCAGGCGGCGAGGGCTAGGAGGCCTGGAAGTTACAAGTGGGCGACAAAGCGGTTACTAGTCGAGCGATGGTGAGCCAATACCGGCAGACTGTCGCCCGAGACCCATCCACTCCGACACAAAGGCCACTGATCCGTGACGCGTGACGAAGAATCCCCCGCACTGCCCAAGCCAACTGCTGAACAGATTGCTGAGGGATTCCTCGACGAACTCACCCACAGCCAGGGCATCGACCTGCGCCGAGCTACCGACAACGACAAGTACCAGGCGCTCGCACGCCTCGTTCGTCGACACCTCATGGAAGACTGGCTCGTTCGCCTATCGCGCAACATCGACGAGGCACCCAAGGCTGTCGCGTACCTGTCCGCCGAGTACCTCCTGGGCCCGCAGCTCATCAACGCGCTCGTCGCCGAGGATCTCGAAGCGCCTGTCCGTGAAGGTCTCGCATCCCTTGGCCTCAGCCTTGATGACCTTGCTGCGGCCGAACCGGAACCAGGCCTCGGCAACGGCGGACTCGGCCGACTCGCTGCCTGTTACGTCGACTCCCTGGCAACCATGCGGATCCCGGCGATCGGCTACGGAATCCGCTACGAATATGGGATCTTCCGCCAGACCTTCGTCGATAACCGCCAGGTCGAGGTACCCGACAAATGGCTCGCGATGGGCAACCCGTGGGAGTTCGCGCACCCTGAGATGTCGCAAACGATCGGGTTCGGCGGCACCGTGGAAGACGCAACCGACGATTCAGGGAAGCTGATCCGCGAGTGGATTCCGCAGCGTCATGTGTCAGCAGTGCCCTACAACTACCTCGTCCCCGGCTACGGCGATGGCGCAGTCAACACGCTTCGCCTCTGGTCTGCCCAATCCCCCGACGAGTTCAACCTCGACATCTTCAACGCCGGTGACTACGAGCAGGCAGTTCGCGAACAGGTTCGAGCGGAGGTCCTGAGCAAAGTCCTCTACCCGGAGGATTCAACCGAGCAGGGCAAAGAGTTGCGCCTGTCGCAGCAGTACTTCTTCAGCGCCGCCTCGATCAACGACTTCATCGAGTACGGCACTCCCGTGGACTTCGACATCCGCCGCCTGCCAGAGCGCGTAATCTTCCAACTCAACGACACCCATCCGGTGATCAGCGTCCCCGAACTGTTGCGGGTCCTCATAGACGTACACGGCCTCGAATGGGACGAAGCCTGGGACATCACCAAGCAGTGCTTCGCGTACACCTGCCATACGCTCATGCCCGAAGCCCTCGAGGTCTGGTCTGTCGACCTCATCGAGCGACTCCTTCCCCGCCACATGGAATTGATCTACCAGATCAACGACCGATTCCTCGCCGAGGTTGCCGCCGCTAACCCCGGTGATGACGACCTCGTGAAACGAATGTCGCTCATCCAGGAAGAACCGTTCCGCGGGATTCGCATGGCACACCTCGCAGTGGTCGGATCAAGCAAGGTGAACGGGGTCGCCGAGCTTCACAGCCAACTCCTGCGCGACCGCGTCTTGAGTGACTTCTCCACGTACGAGCCGCACAAATTCACCAACGTGACCAACGGAATCACCCCCCGCAGGTTTATTCGGGTAGCAAATCCCGGCCTGTCCGAACTCATCACTGAAGCAGTGGGTGAAGGCTGGCTCACAGATCTCGAGCGACTTCGCGGGCTTGAGCCACTCGCAGACGATTCAAGTTTCCGAGAGCGATTCGCTGCGATCAAGCGCGCGAACAAGGTGCGCCTTTCCGATGCGCTCGTGGCACGCGATGGCATCGAGCTCGCGCCAGACTCCATGTATGACGTGATGGTCAAGCGCCTACACGAGTACAAGCGCCAGGTCCTCAAGCTGCTGCACATTGTCACGGCGTACCAACGACTCAAAGCGAATCCTCAAGCCGACATGATTCCCCGCACGTTCATCTTCGGTGCAAAGGCCGCACCGGGCTACTGGATGGCCAAGGAGACGATCGAGCTCATCCTTGGTGTCGCCTCGGCAATTGACGCTGACCCTGCCACTCGCGACAAGC
>JBAYVO010000036.1:0-14344 GCA_041674545.1 Candidatus Nanopelagicales bacterium
AAGAACCTCAAGTACCAGACCGTTCCGTACACGAACATCTGGGCGGCGTTGCGATACGTCAAGAAGAGCTACGGTATGGACAAGTTCGCAAGCTGGAACGCGGGTTCGAACTCCGCGTACTAAGGTCAGGCGACACCAACCCGTCAGGAGCACCGAATGCCAAGCGACTACCAACTCAAGGCGATGAACCTCGTCCACAAGGCGATTCTGAAGGCCAGCTTCGGCAAGTTGGGTTGGGAAGCGATGGGCATGCCCGTCGTGGAACTGACGACGATCGGACGCAAGAGCGGCGAAGCCCGGACGACGATGCTGACGTCGCCGTGGCAAGAAGGTGAATCCACGATCATCGTTGCCTCCCGCGGCGGGGATGACAAGAATCCCGCCTGGTTCCTGAACTTGCAGGCGAACCCCGACGTTCAGGTGCGCATCGGTGGCGGCGAGAAGCAGCCGATGCGAGCGCGGATCACCGAGGGCGAAGAACGCCAGAAGCTGTGGGACAGCCTCACAGCGGCTCACAAGAACTATGCGGATTACCAGACGAACACCGAACGGGAAATCCCGGTCGTGGTACTAGACCCGGTGTCGTCGGCGAAGTAGGCGCTGAGGTCGACTGGGCCCACGACATTGGACGAGTCCATGCCGCGGTAGCTGCGTGGCCTTTGTTCGGCTATCGAGGATCTGCGCCGAACCATTCACATCGGTTGCGGCCTGAGTTCTTTGCATCGTGAAGCGCTACATCCGCGTTTCGTAGTAGTTGCGTCTCGTCGTCACAATCAACTGCCGCGGCGATGCCGATGCTCACCGTGATTGCGAGCGTCGCCTGGGAGCGCAGGCTGATCGGCTGAGCAACTGCGATTCGGATGCTTGTTGCAAGCTCTCCTGTTGCAGGAGACGTTGCTGCCATGTTCGTGATCACCACGAACTCATCGCCGCCGATCCGAGCGACTAGGTCTTGGGGTTTGACCGCTTTGTTAAGGCGGGAGGCCACCTGTTGTAGGACCATGTCGCCGGTGCGGTGACCGAACTCATCGTTGATCCGCTTGAAGTTGTCGATGTCGATGAACATCAACGTGGGGCCCGGGGTGCCACGCGTGCGCCTGGCGAAGTCCTCGGCCAGTCGCCCATTCATCTGGTGTCGGTTGGGAATACCGGTGAGCGCATCACGCTGAGACTCACGTAGGGCCGCGCGTTGATCTTCGGTGAGAGTGGCAATCGTGCTTCGGTGTAGTTGGCGTTCGCGTTCGCGAACCTGGGCAGCGATTGCCCGATCACCTGCCGCCTCACCACGGTCGGCAGCAGACTGTTCGCGGTTGAGGGCTGATTCTGCGCGGTCGTCAGCCGAGTGTTGGCGTTCGTCCGGTCGACGTTCGAAGGCGTGGTCGAGGGCTTGGGCGAATGTGTCATCGGATTCAGCCGAGTTGTCGTCGCGGCGATCTCGCAGATTGTCGCGAGCATCCGCCGCAGTGTCGCGCTGCTGCGCGGCGATCTCGCGGAGCGCGGAGGCTGCGGATTCGGGTTCGCCATGCGCCAGGTTGTTCTCCTCGCGATCTAGTTGGCGGTCCTCAGCCGCCATTTCACGATCGCTGGCCGAAAATTCCCGTAGCCGCGCAGAGTCCGCGCGGTCGGCAGGGTGCAGGCGAGCGTTGTCCGTCGCTTCGGAGCCAAACGAATAGTCGAGGCGTTCGTCCACGACAGACCGTTGCTCCGAAATAGTGTCTCGCCGCTGCGCACCTCGGTCGCGCTCGTCTGCTTCGGCGTCGCGTGCATTGGCTAGTTCTTCGCGTTGATCGGCGAGGGCCTCACGTTCATCGGCGATTCGATCGCGCTCCCGGGCCGAGGCGATGCTCCGCGCTGGTTTGTCTACCATCGCGGCCTCATGGTGCGAACATACTCGTGCGAACTGGATGAATTGGTGTCATGGGCCGCCCGATGGCACCCGATGCTGTCAGATTCGGAGAGTCGCAGGGCCTCAACTGGTGCGGGAGAGGGGACTTGAACCCCTACGTCTTTCGACACTGGATCCTAAATCCAGCGCGTCTGCCAATTCCGCCACTCCCGCGCAACCGTCGGCAAGCATAGACCCGCGGCAACCGCCGTCGCGCTAGGTGGGTGCCGGCCCCTTGCAATACCTGGCGACAATTCCCGGATGCGCGTGCTGAGCGTGGCTCGCAAGATAGCGCCGCAGGGTGCGGATGCGGAACACTGGCGCTATGTCTGGGGATGCAAAGCGGTTCTTGAGATACCTCGCGGCAGAACGCGAGGCGAGTTTGATGTACCGAGCATTAGCCGAGACGGCTACCGGTGATCCGCGCGAGGCCTTGCTTGAGTTGGCTGCGATCGAAGACAAGCACGCTGCGCATTGGGAGTCATTACTTCGGGACGCTGGCATTCCTATTCCAGACGGTCCCACTGCGTTGGACCCGGCGTCGTACGACTTGGTGGCACGCGCGAAGCAGTTCTCGTTGCAGGCAGTTCTGCCTGATTTGGAACAAGCCGAACGTGATGCCCAGGGTGAGTACGACCATGAGCCTGCCGCGCTTGAGGGAATGGCGGACGACGAACGGATTCACGCGCAGGTCTTGTCCGGCATGATCAATAACGTCGACATCGGATCGAAGGACTCGGTGAGCGGACAGGCGATTATCTCCACCGGCAGTCAACAACGGTCGATGGAAGACGTGCGAGATGCGCTGAACAACGCTGAACCGTGGCACCACGTCGACAAGTCTGGCTCGCTGCGAGCGGCAGTGTTCGGAGCGTCTGACGGCCTCGTCTCGAACACTGCTTTGGTGATGGGCTTCGCTGGTTCCGGCATCGCGAGTAGCACGGTGTTGTTCGCTGGTATCGCCGGGCTGCTTGCCGGAGCGTTCTCGATGGCAGCGGGGGAGTACGTCTCCGTCGCGAGTCAAAAGGATCTGTTCAAGCGAGAGATTGCGCTCGAGGCCCAGGAACTCGATGAAAAGCCGCTTGAAGAACAGCGCGAGCTTGAACTCATCTACCGTGCGAAGGGCCTTGATCGAGCGACGGCCAAGGCGGCCGCTGAGAAGATCATGTCCAATCCTGACATCGCGCTCGACACATTGGTACGTGAGGAGCTAGGGCTCGACCCAGACGAACTTGGTTCGCCGGTGAAGGTCGCAGCATCGAGCTTCATCGCCTTCGCGTGCGGTGCGATCGTGCCGGTTGTGCCCTACTTCTTCTTGACGGGGACGACTGCTCTGGCTGTTGCAGTGACGCTCGCCGCGATCGCGCTTATTGTGGTGGGAGGCACAGTTGGTCGACTTTCAGGTGCTGGGGTCGCAAAGTCTGCAGCGCGTCAACTCCTTGTAGGTTCGGCCGCAGCGGCTGTCACGTTCGTAATCGGGCATCTGGTTGGCACCGGCCTGAATTGACACTGACAATTTTCGGGGACCAGTTCTTTAGGGAGTCACAGTGTGGTTGACAAGTAGGTCGTTCCTCGATGGCGAACCGATGCCTATTGAGCACAGTCGAGACGGCGAGGGTTCGCTGCCCGTGCTCGAGTTGAGTGATGTACCTGACGGGACCCGATCCCTTGCGGTGACCGTTCATGACCCGGATGTTCCTCGTGAGCGTCGTCCGGACGGAAACTTCGACCACTGGGTCGTCTGGAATCTGCCTGCCGACACAAGTGTGGTCGCGAGCGCTACGGAACACGAAGGAATCGTCGGCATGAACACCCTGGGCGCTCACGAATGGGTTCCCGCGAGCCCGCCACCGGGCAGCGGGCCGCATCGGTACATCTTCACTGCGTACGCACTAGATACGGAACTCGACCTGCCAGCTGCATCTACCCGCGCAGAACTTGAAGCCGCGCTGGCGGATCGTGTGTTGGCTAGCGCCCAACTCACTGGGACGTACGAACGCCACTAGGTGCAGATGCCCTTCAGATCCCGAGTTCGCGGCGCAGTTTCTCCACGTGGCCCTTCGCGCGAACGTTGTACTGCGCAACGGAGATCTTGCCCTTCTCATCGATGACAAACGTTGAGCGAATCACGCCAATCATTTTTTTGCCGTACATCGTCTTCTCGCCGTACGCGCCGTAAGCCTCGAGGACCTTTTTGTCCGGGTCGGATAAAAGCGGGAACGTCAGGTTGTCGCGGTCGCGGAACTTGGCGAGCTTCTCGGGCTTGTCGGGTGAGATCCCGAGCACGACAAAGCCAGCGGCCTTGAGGGAATCCAGCGAGTCGCGGAAGTCGCAGGCCTGCGTAGTGCAGCCTGGAGTCATCGCTGCAGGGTAGGCATACAAGATGACCGTCGAGCCCTTGAATGAGGAGAGCGAGACCTTGTTGCCGTCATCGTCGAGCAGGGTGAACGCGGGGGCCTTGTCGCCTGGTTCGAGCCTGGCCATGTTGGTGCCTTCCTGTTCAGATTCCACGGGTTGGGCAAAGTCTTGCACGCACAAGGTGTCAGCGCATCGCAGTGTCTCCGGGGTGCGCCCGATCATGCGACAACGCCCCCTCGCGTCGTAGGCTGCTCCCCATGCCCGGCAAAGAGAATGCTCAACCCACGCCAGTACCTGCGCGCAGCATTGCTGAGATCGAAGCTGACATCAACGCCAGTCGAGACGCACTGGTGAAAAACGTCGAACAGCTTGAGCGGGCAGTCAAGCAAACCTTTGACCCCAAGCGCATCGTTACTGTCCAGGTTACGAAGGTTCGGTCGTTCTACATCGATGAATACGGCGGCGTGAAGCCCGAGCGGGTGGTGGTCACAGTTGGCGTCGTCGTCAGTCTGGTTGTGCTGCGTCGCGTGGCCCGCCGGATCTTTAGCTAGACGTCCTGGTACCCGTGGTTGACACACCGGTGGTGGATTCTGCGCTGCCCATCAAGCTGCTCCACGATCGAGTTCTCGTCCGGGCCGATGGACCTGACGGCGAACGCCGCTCGACCGGTGGAATTGTGATCCCCGCAACCGCCGAAGTCGGTAGACGTCTGGCCTGGGCCGAGGTTGTTGCGATCGGCCCGAACGTACGCACCTTTCTGATCGGTGACCGGGTGCTTTTCGAACCAGAGGATCGCGGAGAAGTTGAACTCCAAGGCAAGACCTACGTGTTGCTGCGAGAGCGGGACGTACACGCCGTGGCCGAAGCGGTCGTGGCGGAGAGTTCGACGGGGCTTTACCTGTAAATCAATCTGCGAAACCTCGATGGATTGGGCTTCATTGGATTCCGGGATCCGCACTCGGGCCATGACCTTGGCGACGTCGCATTCATCGCTGCTATGCTCTGCGACGCACGAAAAAGCAATCGAAGCTGATTGTTCAGCACCAACCGAAATGAATACGCGCCGCTAGCTCAACTGGCAGAGCAGCTGACTCTTAATCAGCGGGTTCGGGGTTCGAGTCCCTGGCGGCGCACAATTTCGCAAGATGGGTCTTCCTTCGTGAATTGCTTCACGGGGAAGGCCCATTCGCTGTTTCTGGTGCATCTGGGTGACCCTAGTCAAGATCTGCGGCGGTGCGGATGGCTCAGGTCGTTGCTCTGCGCTGGTTCCTGAGCTTTGATGAGCCCATGGCTAAGAAACTGATCGCCGAATTTATCGGCACATTCACCCTTGTATTCCTCGCAGTAGGTGCGGCGGTGACGGGCATCGGCGTTGCAAGAGACGCAACCGCCAACGCCGACTTCATCGTTCCTGCATCCGGCACGCTCGGCATCGCATTGGCCTTCGGCCTCGTGCTGATGTTCCTGGTGTACGCGATTGGGGGAATTTCGGGCTGCCACATCAATCCGGCAGTAACCATCGCGATGCTGGCGACCAAGAAGATTGAGGTTGGCCTCGGGTTGGCCTACATGGCGGTACAGGTCCTTGGAGCGATCCTCGGTGGCGCTGCACTGAAGCTGATGGTGACATCCTTCGGTGTCGTCGACACCACAGGCGGACTGGGCACGAACAGCTACGGCGCAAATATCTCGATGGCTGGTGCCTTTTTCATTGAGGTCGTGATGACGGCACTGTTTGTCTTCGCCATCCTGATGGTCACCGACAAGTGGGCGGTGCAATCCATGGCCGGTGTCGCCATTGGTATGGCGCTTGTGGCCGTACACCTCTTTGGTATCCCGCTTGACGGCACGTCAGTCAACCCCGCGCGGTCGATTGGTCCGGCGCTCTTTGAGGGTGGTGCTGCGATCAGCCAGTTGTGGCTATTCATCGTGGCACCGCTCATCGGTGGACTTGTTGCCGCTGGCCTTTGGGTGATCACTCGCGACGAGAACGCTGGCGACGACGACAAGGCGCTCGCTGACATTCCAGAACAGGGTGCACCTGCGTAACGCACACAGCTAACAATGAGGGCCCCACCGGAATTCTCTGGTGGGGTCCTCATTGTCTTCGCGGCGAATGGCCTGCGGCATCCGTCGTGAGGAGCGCGTTGCGTCGTTCGCGCCGAAGGGTGATCAGCGCGCGCATCGGGGGCTGTCGGCGCAATACCTTGTTCCCATGGCAGCAACAGATGAAGCAATGGCAAAGGTTCAAGAAGCAATCGAGGCAGCCCAGGTGGCTGCAGCAAATCTGGCAGCAGCAGTTGGTGAGTTGCCAGAGAAGGCAGCGGCAGCGCTACCTGACCAGGTAGCGGACGTTGCGAGCACCGCAACTGATTCAGCGAACACCGCGATCAACACGGCGTCGGAGCAGTTGAAGTCAGGCGCAGCAGCTCTGTCAGCAGCAGCTAAGGCTGCAGCAGACAAGGCCGCAGGTGCAGTAAGCAAGTAGTTCTCAAACCTAAACGTCGAGAGCGGCACACCCACATGGTGTGCCGCTCTCGACGTTTAGGTTTCAGTCTTCGGTTCCGCCAGTTGCCCTGTGATTAGGCCTTGACGCTCGCCCACTTCGAGTAGGGGATGTTCCACATGGCGCCCGGGCCGTTCCATGTTTCCATGCTGCGTCCCGTCCCCGTGGTGATCACTGGATCCCCGTACTTCACGCGGCTGAACAACCATGCCGCGTCGCTGTAGGTGAGGTTCGAGCAGCCGTGCGAGGTGTTTGCATAGCCGATGTTGCCGTTCCACGGAGCGCCGTGGACGAACTCGCCGGTATCCGTAATGCGCATGGCGAATGGCACCTGAAGGTCGTACACCTCGGTGTTGGTGACGCCTTCATTGGTCATCCGCTGTACACGAATGATGTCGGTGATGGTCTTGATGCCAGAGCGGGTGGTGAAGCCGGACTTGCCAAGGCTGATCCCGAACTTGCGGACCTTCTTGCCGTTGATCGTCACGTATCCGGACTTGGATGCGCCGTTGAGATTGACCACGAGTGAGCGGGAGGTCTTGAAGCTTGACGTCACAGTTCCAGCGCCCCACGAGTCCGCGGTGCTCTTCCCGCCGGAGATTCGTGCGTTCTCAAGATCTGCAGCCATCGTGACGGTGGAGTTCGCCGGCCAGAACTTTGTGGACGGACGGAATGCTGCAGTCGTCGAATCGATCCAGCGCCAACTACCGGTGACGGGTGCAGGAGTGGCGGTCACCGTGATGCGATCGGTGAGTGCCTTGCGGTTTGCCTGGGGAACTTCCTTGCTGAAGGTGACCTTCGGGATGATCCCCACGCCGAAGCTCTGTGGAACGTTCTTCTTTTCCATCTCGGGAGTGAAGTCAGCGGTGAAGGTCTTCGCAGGTGCGCCTGAGACGACACGACGGTTCACCTCAGTGGTCTCGCCTGTCGTCGCGTTGCGCATCTTGACCTTGTAGGTCGTCGACTGAAGTGGCTCGAGTGGGGCAGAGCTCCATTGAGTCGGTGCAGTGACGGGAACAACGACATCGCCGGAACTGCCGCTCACGGTGACGGTCTCGATGACCCATGGCGAAGTGGCGTTGATCTTGACGCGTTCGCCGGCTTTGAGGCTTTGTTTCTCGTCGACGTTGGTGACTGCGGTCGTGTCTGGATCGACATCGCTGGTCACCACATCGTTGCCGGTTCCAGCAGTCAAAGTGCTGCAGCCAGTCAGCGCGAGCGCGCCGATAGTGACGACGGCGGTTAGTTGAAATCGCTTATTCATGGTCGTCCCTGATTTGCCCGTGGTGGAGACTACATAGTGCGTCAGAATACGGCTGCGTGTCTCACGCAACGCCGATAGTCACGCTACGTGGTGCGAAGTCTTCCCTACATTTTGCAATGTGTTTACGAATTCTCGGATTTCGGGCGCATGCTTGTGCCGAAGGTCACCTAGTCGGCGCCGGATTGGTTGTCGCCCTAGTCGGGGGCCGCAGTGAATCGCAGCACCGCGCCGGGTCGAGCCTGCGCAACCACGTCGACCCCTGCGCGGTCGAGCACCGCGACCACCGGGTAGCCGCCGGTCGTCGGTCCGTCGGGCCCGAGTACGACCAGTTCGCCGCTCGGGAGCGCTTGGATCGCGCCGCAAAGCGTGGGTTCAGACGACAACTGGTCAGCGGTGACTCGCGGGCGCTGCGTCAGCACCCTCGGCGCCAGTCTGACGCCATTGCGCCCGGACGTGGGGCTCACTGTCCACCCGTCTGACTCCGTGAGCGCCGAGATGCCGCCATCGATGAGGTTTGCGTGAGAGCCGGGACGAATAGGAATAGTTTGGTCGTAAGTGGCCCAAGTCAAAGCCTCCACATTGGGCTGAGAGATATGGTTATTTACCCCTGTATCAGGTGATATCTCCAGAATGTGTCTCTTGGCTAGTTTCGCTGGCCCGATGCCTGAATTGGTATCGGTACTACGCGATCCGAGGATCGCGGCGATCCCGAATCCGCCGCGGACAGCAAGGTATGAGCGAAGCCCGGTTTCCGCAGGCGCGACGTGTAGTCGGGATCCACGTGTCAGGGTGAAGGCTGCTTCTCGGGGGACGAAGTGCTTGTCGTCTGCGTCATGGTCGAGCACAGTCATCGGGCCGGTTGCTCCCGTGACCGCGACAATCAGGTCACGGTGCGCTTGGACTCGCAGCCCACCGAAGATGGTCTCGATTGACGCGGGCCCGGAGTCTGAGGCGAACTCGTTAGGCACGTCGTTGCCAACAAGTTGGTTCGCGCGTGTGTAGGAGCCGCGGTCGAATGCCCCACTGCGAGGAACCCCGTAGCGCGCGAGTCCAAAGCGGCCTGCGTCGCAGATGATCGACTGAATCCCAGGATTGAGCACTTCCAACGTCATTGCACTGGCTCAAACGTGATGCTGGTGCCGGGGCGTAGCAGAGCTGGTGGATTTCGGTCCGGGTTGAAGAGCTCAGCGTTCGATGTTCCGAGGAGGTGCCAGCCGCCGGGGGTTGAATTGGGGTAGATCGCGCAATAGTGGGCCGCTATGGCTAACGATCCAGCGGGGACGCGGGCTCGGGGGGTGTTTCGCCGGGGTAGGTGGAGTTGTTTGGGGAGCCCGGTCAGGTAGGCGAATCCGGGACTGAATCCGGCAAATGCGACCTGGTACGTCGCTTGACTGTGGAGCGTGATGACCTGGCCGATGCTGAGGTCGGTCGCGGCAGCGATGTCGGCGAGGTCCGGTCCGTCGTAGCGGATTCGCAGCCGCAGGTGTTTTCGCTTCGTTTCCGAGGCATCGACCTCAAGCGTCTCCAATGTTGTCGCGAGTTCGGCCGGATCCGTTTGTGTTGGATCGAACCGGACCAAGACTGACGTTTCACCACAATGAGCCTCTAGAGCGTGCCCGCCGATCCGGTCGATCTTTTGTAGGAAGTCCACCGGCGCTTCGGCCTCGCACTTGACGAGGAACGAGTCTTGGCTATAGCGAATGACATCTCGCGATCCAGCGGGTGTCTCTGGCGTCATCGTTCACGCAGGCTTCGGCACTGCTGTGAACGGTGCGATTTTCACTCGATCAGCATCGATGGCGGCGCGAAGCCGCCGGGCCAGCACGACCGCGCCGGGTGTGTCGCCATGGATGCACAGGCTGTCTGCGCGCACATCGATGAGGGAGCCATCGATGGCGACGATTTCGCGATCGCGCAGGAGTCGTTTGACGCGAGACAGCGCTTGGTTTGGGTCGGTGATGAGTGCGCCCGGATCGGACCGGTCCACGAGCCATCCTTGCGGTGTGTAGGTGCGGTCGACAAAGGCTTCGTTGACCGCCTTGAGGTGCACCGCCTGCGCCCGCTTCACGAGATCCGAGCCAGCAAATCCGAGAATGGCAATCGGTCGGCTGACCGACTCCTGATACTCCTTGGCCGCATCAATAATCGTCGCCGCTTCGTCGCTGTCAGGCGTGCATGCCTGGTGGTAGAGCTGGCCATGAGGCTTGATGTAGGTGACGGCGGTGCCAGTTGTCACAGCAATCGCATCGAGACCGGCGATTTGTTCGAGGATTTGTTGTTTGAGGACGGTCATGGAGACGCCGTTCGATTCGCGTCCGAATCCCTCCCGGTCGACGTAAGAAACGTGCGCGCCGACGGCGACACCTTTCTGAGCGGCGAGGTCCGTCACGCGGGTCATCGACGCTTTGTCGCCCGCGTGCCCGCCGCACGCAACGTTGGCGCTCGTGACTACCGAAAGCAGCGCGGAGTCAAGCGCAACCGGGTCATTTCCGATGCCTTCACCGAGGTCAGAGTTCAGATCAATCGTCACATCGGCAGACGCTAGCGCGCCGAGAGGCGGAACGGGCGAGGTATTCCTCCGGCCGGGGCGCTAGACTTCCCCCGCTGCGTTTGCTCGGGTGACCGAGTTGGCGTACATGGTGGGTGTAGCTCAGCTGGTAGAGCACTCGGTTGTGGTCCGAGATGTCGCGGGTTCGAGTCCCGTCACTCACCCAAAAATGTTGACCCCGGGGTGTTCCCCGGGGTCAACATTCTTTTGGCGGTTGTTCCGCCGGGGCTCGCCGAGGAGTTGCCCGGCGTCAATTGGCGACAATGCGGCAGGTAGTAAACCGATGGGCAAACCGCCGAAGGAATGACGCCGAGATCTGATATCGACATCTCATCGACAGTTGCGTTTGCAGGCCCTACGGCGAGTGACTATGCGCGGCGGTTGAGCCAGTCTGCGACTGCTCGAGCGCCCCAATCATGCGTATGAACTGTTGTTCGGACACAACCCGGACACCCTTGTCCGCCGCGTCCCTGCCCTTCCGGGTTCCTGGGTCCGTGATTGGTATCACGAGCCAGTCGGTCAATCCGGATACCGAACCCGTGACCTTGAGGCCAGTAGCCTGCGCACGCCTCTTCCAGTCAGCGCGATCTATTGCCATCTCGCCAGTGAAGACCACCCGGTCGCCTGCCGCGAGACTCGCAGCCCTCGCGGGCCCAGCGTTTGTTGGATGTCGAATTGCCCACTCGAGTTGCGAATCGGGTATCAGCAGGAGCTTCGCGACTGCCTTGAGATCGGCGAGTTCGTGCGAGTCAATAGTCTCGTCAGCCCACATCCCGCCCGCAAGCTCCTGGAGATACGCGAGGTGTAGGTCTCCAAGGTCGCTGCGGTTCAGCCCATTGCGAACTGCACATTCGACTAGGGCGTCTTCCTCGTCGGTCGTCAGCATTCTGTCTTCGATCACGGCATCAACTGTCGCCAGATATTCCTCCCTCGCGGTGGGATGGATGGACATTGCCGCAGAGACTTCCTGCAACTTCACGTCAGCGTGTGCCACACGAGACTCTGCCTTGGCTGTGGGGGCCTTGCTCGGAGGAGGCGCCAGGATTGGTCGGTTGATACCCTCGTGCAGAGCGATTGGAACACTAGGCCAAGCAGCCATGCCACGGCATGATTCACGCGCCAGTTGCGTCACTTCAGGATTTGACAGATCAAGAATCGTTTGCGCTAGGGCCGCGCTGGCGCGCGCGTCGGCCAATGCGTGATGGGCCCCGTCGAACGGAATGCCGAACCTTGAGCAGGCCGCTTCAAGCCTGTAAGGCCGAAGCCCGATTTCTCTCGCCGTCGTCATGGTGCACAGTTGCGTCACGTCGTGCGGCGATCGCGCGCCAATCAGCTCATATTCGGCCGACAGGAAGCCCAGATCGAAGCTGACGTTGTGTCCGATGATTGCTCTCCCAGTAAGCAATGTTGAAACGTATCCTGCGTATGCATCAAAGGGATGCGCTCCTGCGAGATCACTGTCGTAGATTTGGTGAATCGCCGTAGCGCGGTTGTGTGTCGGACGCCCAGGGTTGAGCAGAGTGCACCATTCCCACTCCACTTTTCCAGCCTGGTCCAGCCCCACAATCGCAAGTTCAAGAATCCGGTCGTCGCCGGGGCGAAATCCCGTGGTCTCTGTGTCAATTACTGCATACATCGCGAACTCACATCTTCTGATCGGTTACGTCGCTGCGGCGTCGACGTACTGCTCGACTTGTTTTGGCAGCAATGAGATCGTCAAGTCGGGATCGCTGCCTGTCACTCCAGCGTTTGCTGTGGATACGAGCGTCGGACCTACCAGTGCGAAGCCCGAATAGACCGTTGCCGACTTCGACTCTGTCTTGATCACAATGCTGCCTTCGCCGACTTGTGAACTCGATACCACCGAGAATTTGGCCCGTTCACCATTGTTCTCACCCTTTGTGCACGTCTTCATGGTTTCGGTCAACGCATCGAGCTGCGTCTTGGCGTCCTCGGCTGACTCATACTGGCGAAGCGTTGAGCGCGCGAGTTCGGCGCTAAGTCCGGTGCCCTTCGAGTAGTCACGGGAAGCGAAGACGGTTGCTTCAGGCAACCGCATCTCCGCCGAGTAGCCACAGTAACTGCTGGCCTTGTCAGGGACTGTCTTGGTTTCGTCCGCTGTGAACCCTGAAGGCATCGAGTCCACAGGTAATAGTGATGCCGCCAATTGCGCAGAGTCGAGGAGCTTGAACTCTTGAAGTGGCGGAGAGGACGATCCGGCTCGGCTCGGGCGCCGAAGCGGTGCTGCTCGAACATCCCGCGACTACTGTCGCGGTCGCGAGTAGCACGCCACCTAGGAGCAACTTCATGGCCTCTTCTCTCTGACATGCGACGCTTCCGGGCTGATCAACTTCGATGACCGTACGCCTATTTGGTGAGCTTCATCCACAAGATCGTCCGCACGGGTGATAGGCCCGAAACGACGACACAGGTATGTCGGGGGCCGAAGGCCGGTGTGGCTTCTTTCGGTCGATTGCCTTCGCCGACTGGCCTTCATCACCTGACCGAGGCATGGCTGTAGCTTTCAACGGAATCCAGGATGCTGGACTAGCGCGTCCGGGGCTGGAGCGATTGCACGACTGCTCGACACCTCCGGTTGTCGAGTTGATCGCCTGAGCAACTTGAGTGGGCCCGCCACAGAACTCTCCCGCCGGTTTCCTGATGATTCCCGTCACTCAGCTCCCGTTGATGTAGCCGCTCGCACCCTGGACGATCAACAGCCCGGCGAACAGGAAGAACAGCACCGCGGCGCCAATGCGAATCACTCGCTCCGGCAACGCTTTCGCAAGTAGTGCGCCGAGACCAATCGCCATCGCGTCGGCAGCCACCATCCCTAGAGTCGATCCAACCCACACCCCAAACCAGCCTTCGGTGGTCGCCAGGGTCACGGTCGCCAGCATCGTCTTGTCGCCAAGCTCGGCGAGGAAGAACGCTCCGGCAACCGCGAAGAACGCAGGTCGCGTGGCTCGAGTCACCCGTTGCTCTTCGTCCTCTGACAGGGTGTCGCCCCGCAACGTCCACAGCCCAAATCCGATGAACATCCCGCCCGCGGCGAGGTTGATGAGGTTGGTCGGCAGGTTGACGCCCACAAAAACGCCGAGTGCGACGGAGATCAGGTGTACGACCGCGGTGGCTGCGGTAATCCCGGCGAGCACGGTCCAGAAGCGGAAACGGGTCGCAAACGTCATCGCCATCAGCTGGCTCTTGTCGCCGAGTTCGGCGACAAAGATCACCGCAAACGACAGGGCGAACGCTGACATCGAAGGTTCCTTCAGACTCAGAACCTGGAGGAAGTGCCGAATTTGCGGACGCTTCGACCAAGCCCAATGGATGGGTTAGTCGAAGGTCTCGCCCGCCGGCATGCGGCTCGTGAACCGGGCTTGCGCCAGTGTGTCGACTCACGGATTGAGGGCTACTCCCCTTCGCCGTCGAGGTTAGCAGGGGAATCGGAATCGGGGAACCCGCGGCCCATCGGGATTTGGCGAAGTTCGAACAAAACAGATCTAGTGGATTCGCGTGATCCGTGTGACACTTTCGTCATGCGCTACCTGACGAAGTTCCAGCTCTTCACCTTGCTGCTCGCGGGCGTGTACATCTTGTCGCCGGTTGACTTCATTCCGGAGATCATCGCGGGTCCATTCGGGCTCTTTGATGATGCAGCTGCGTTTGCGGTCATCATCACGCTGCTGGTCGGGGCGAAGGCCAAGGCTTCAACCGAGCAGAACTACCAGAACTACGTGCGCGTCGACCCTGAGACCGGTCAAGCGTTCTGACGCTCCTCGT
>JBAYVO010000037.1:0-13627 GCA_041674545.1 Candidatus Nanopelagicales bacterium
AAGCCAGAGTTTCTCGCCGCAGCGGACTCAGGCCTATCCCCCGCCTTCGGCGGACATTTCGATGCGGCAGACTTTCGGCAGCGTTTCGAATATCGGAGGAAAGCGTGACTACTGACATTTTGGCCCGTGCCCGCGAGCAAGTGCTCGAGAAAGGCGAGGGCCTCAGCGAATCAGAGACGCTAGAAGTTCTCGAGCTTCCCGATGACCGCATCCCGGAAATCTTGGCCCTAGCGCACGAAGTTCGGATGCGTTGGTGTGGGCCAGAGGTCGAGGTCGAGGGCATCGTCTCGCTCAAGACCGGCGGCTGCCCTGAGGACTGCCACTTCTGTTCGCAATCGGGTCTCTTCGCCTCCCCTGTTCGTTCAGCCTGGCTCGATATCCCGACCTTGGTCGACGCTGCCGTCCAGACGGCCGCCTCAGGTGCCAGCGAGTTTTGCATCGTCGCCGCCGTGAAGGGCCCCGACGAGAAGTTGATGACGCAGCTTCGCGCGGGCGTCGAGGCAATCAAGGAGGCCGTCGACATCAACGTCGCGGCCTCCCTTGGAATCCTCACCAAAGAGCAGGTCGATGACCTTGTCGACATGGGCATCCATCGCTACAACCACAACCTTGAGACCGCACGTTCGTTCTTCCCGAAGGTCGTCACGACCCATACGTGGGAAGAGCGTCAAGAGACTCTCGAGATGGTTCGCGATTCCGGCATGGAGGTGTGCTGCGGCGGCATCGTCGGCCTTGGTGAATCCGAAGAACAGCGCGCTGAGTTCGCCGCGCAATTGGCAGCGCTTGAGCCCCACGAAGTGCCCTTGAACTTCCTCAACCCACGACCGGGAACCCCGTTTGCCGATGTTCCGGTGATGCCAGCCAACGAGGCGCTCAAGACGATCGCGGCATTCCGCCTCGCACTACCGAAGACGATCCTGCGCTTTGCTGGCGGCCGCGAGATCACCCTTGGCGACCTCGGGACGAAGGATGGCCTCCTCGGCGGAATCAATGCCGTCATCGTCGGCAACTACCTGACGACCCTTGGACGTCCAGCAACGAACGACCTCGACATGCTTGCCGAGCTCAAGATGCCGGTCAAAGCACTCTCAGACACCCTTTAGGAGTCCGCGCGATGATGAACAAAACGATGGTGACCATTGTTGCCGTGGTCCTGGTTTTCTGCCTGGGCGTTGCGGTCATGGTCAGCCTGGTCTGACCAGCACTCCTGCCTAGCACTTCGTGACACGCTCTGCTGCAAATACCTCGGTTCGCCCGATCAGGCGAACCGAGTATGCGCACGTCGCGAAGCTCAGCGTGGACGCGTATCTCGCTGCGGAGACGATCGCTCCTGACGATCCGTACGTTCCGTTCTTGACCGACGTCGAGGGCCGCGTCAACACGGCCGGGGTCGATGTCCTCGTGGTGACCGTCGGCGACGACATCGTCGCCACGGTGACGATGTGCCCTTATGGCAGTGAACTCACGGAGGTCTGCCTACCCGGTGAGGTAGAGCCACGTGTCCTCGCGGTCTCCCCGTCCCACACCCGCCAAGGACTTGCCGTGAAGCTGGTTGAAGGCAGCGAAGCTTGGGCGCGGGCGAACGGATTTACCACCGTTACAGTCTGCGTGGCATCGCACAACGAGATCGGCCATAACCTCTACCGCAAACTCGGGTTCACCCGCCGCCCGGACCGCGACTGGGTTACGTGGAATGGAGTCACATTGCAGACCTACACCAAGCCTGTCCCGCCACTTGAGAGCGTGTTCTGTGGTCGGTGCGGGCAAGAACTCAACACCAAGGACCACACCCAGTGTCAGGCAGCGCTAGAACTAGAACCACCACGGTATTGCCACGTGTGCAAGCGCCGCATGGTTGTTCAAGTCACGCCCACGGGCTGGTCCGCGCGGTGTAAAGAGCACGGCGAGCAGACAATGGCGGCACGCTAGGCACCACTAGGCACCGCCCTGCGGTGCCCCACCAGATCTATCTTCGGGTGGAAATCTATCTTCGGGTGGGAATTACCCGATGACTGCAATCACGTCGTCTTCGTTGATGGTGTCGCCCTCGGCAACCTTGACCTCAGTGATCGTGCCATCTTCTTCGGCGATGACCGGGATCTCCATCTTCATGGATTCCAGGATGACGAGGGTGTCGCCGTCAGCAACGGTGTCGCCTGCTTTGACCAGCACTTTCCACACGTTTGCGGTCATCTCTGCACGAACTTCAGCCACGGGGTTCCCTTCGCCACAACTCAACACGAGCGGTTGCCCGCGAACCTAAAAGAACAGCCGCTGGCAAACCTACTCCAGTAAGCCTAGCTGCGCATCCGCGAGATAAGCCCGGTGTCGTAGTCCCCTTGGACAAACTCGTCATTGCTTAGCAACTCGGTGAAGAACGGAAGGTTGTTTTTCGGCCCAACAATGGTGAAGCCCTCGACTGCGCTGCGCGCCTTCGCGATCGCATCCGCACGGTCTTGGCCATGCACGATCAGCTTGGCGAGCAGCGGGTCATAAAAAGGTGTCACCTTGTTTCCAGATTCGTAGCCAGCATCTACCCGCACGCCGTCACCGACCGGCTCCACCCATTCGGTGATTGCGCCCGGGCCTGGCAAGAACCGCTTCGGATCCTCCGCGTAGACGCGCAACTCGATTGCATGCCCGTCGGCCGTAGGTGGATTCGCCGGATCAAAGCTCGGTGCTTCACCCGACGCGATGCGCAGTTGCTCGGCGACCAAATCCAGCCCGGTCACAGCCTCGGTCACAGGGTGTTCAACCTGCAGTCGCGTGTTCATTTCCAAGAACCACGCATCACCGGTGGACGTATCGAACAGCATCTCGACCGTTCCTGCGTTGCGGTAGCCCACAGCTTCGCCCGCCTTCACCGCAGCGTCCAAAATCGCTGCTCGGATCTGCGGCGTCACGGCGGGTGAGGGAGATTCCTCGGCGACTTTCTGGTGACGGCGCTGGACGGAGCAATCACGTTCACCGAGTGCCACCACTGTGCCGTCGGCGAGCCCAAGAATCTGCACCTCAATGTGGCGCGCGCTCGGCACGTATTTTTCCAACAGGATCGATGGGCTTGAGAAGAAGCGCTCGGCACGGGTCCGCGCGGTTTCGAATGCGGCGGTGAGCTCCTCGTCGTCATACGCGGCAGCCATGCCGATCCCGCCACCGCCAGCAGCTGCCTTGACCATGACGGGATAGCCGATTTCACTCGCGGCGACCAGCGCCGCGGCAACGTCCGGAACTGGATCCGGTGTCCCGGGGGCAACCGGGACTCCAGCAGCCTGCATGCGGTTGCGTGCGGCGATCTTGTCGCCCATTGACCTCATCGCCTCGGGCGATGGGCCGACCCAGATCAGTCCGGCATCAGTGACCGACTGAGCAAAGTCAGCATTCTCGGAAAGGAAGCCGTACCCGGGGTGAATCGCCGCAGCACCAGTTGCCTTCGCTGCCGCGAGGACTGCATCAACCTTGAGATAAGAATCGGCGGGTGCGGCAGGGCCGATCAAGACAGCTTCAGTTGCCTCACGCACAAACGGAAGGTCCGCATCAGCCTCGGAGTAGACCGCAATCGTGCGTACTCCAAGCTGGTTCGCAGTAGCAATGATTCGGCGGGCGATCTCGCCACGGTTCGCAACAAGCAGTGATTCCAACACGAGACACAACACTAACGCGGGAGAAAACTTCACCAAATAGGCACCTAAGAATGAACGCGAGGGCCTACCCTGTTGCCGTGGACGAGCAAACCGGCACGCGCGAACACCTGCGCCTTGCATCCAGCCGAACGCTGTCGCTCATCGACGGCAGTGGGCAATCGGACCCCGCCGAAGAGCCTCTCGCTTACGGCACACCGCGCCCGGCACTCACATCGATCGCGGTCAAGGTTGACGGCGATCGAGTGGAAGCAACGGCAACTCTGGCACTCAATGGTCGCGTGCTCACAGGCCAAAGCATGGGCAATCTCGTAGACCGAACTGCGATCATCGCCTCAGCCACGCTCGGGGCCGTGTCGCCGCTCTTGGACTCCGAAGCAACGCTCGAAACAGCTAGCCTCATCGAAGTCGGTGGGCGCAACGTCGCATTGTCGGTCGTGCGCCTCGACGCAGAGGATCCGGCTGAAGTCCTCGTCGGAAGTGCCATCATTCGTGGCGATTCAGAAGACGCAACCGCCCGTTCGGTCCTGTCCGCATTGAACCGACGCCTCTCCCGCTAGCCCCTCTGTGGGACGATAAGCCCAAGACCACACGACGACCAGATCGAAGGAGTAGCCATGAGCAAGCGAGGACGCAAGCGTCGCGCACGTAAGAAGAACGGCGCGAACCACGGCCGTCGCCCCAACGCGTAGTCGTAGTTTCACGAAGTGCCCTGGTCAATTTGACCGGGGCACTTCGATGTTCTAGCCCATCGACGACCACAAACAGGTGGCTCAGAGTTAGTGGGAGCAGAGACTCACTTGCGGGTTCGCCCGACTGCCAACTGTGACTCGCGTTGATCACGCGCGGCGGCTAGCGTTTGACGCTCAAGTCGCCGAACAGTGTGGGAGTAGAAGATGGCAGATGTTTCGATCGAGGACTTCCTCCAAAGGGTCAACGAACATCTCCCGTCAATGAAACGTGACGGATTCACCAGCGAGTCTTGGCGCGTGGAGGGACGCCCGACCAACGAAGCGGTGGGCCTAAAGTCCGGGGTCGATGTGGACCCCGACAAACTCGCTTCCCGCATCCTCGACGTCGCGGCCTACCCCGGAAACGTGAAGTACATCGATTCGATAACCGTCTCCGAGCAAGGTGATGACTACGTCATTTTCACCCAGAAGCTGAAGCTGCCCGTCCTTGGCGGACTGCAGTGCGTGTTGAAGTACCAAGATCACGGAGAAGTCGACGGCTATCGGATGCTTAGTTGGCATCAACTAGATGACGAAACCGCCGCCCTCGACAAATCTGACGGTGGCGCACGCACGGAGTTCAACCTCGGCGCGTGGAAGATCCGATCCGATGAAGTCGCCTACGCCCTTGCGGCGGCGCCCCGCAAAGCCGACGTCGGATCACTCAAGTACAAGATGATGACGAAGGGATCTGACGCGACCGGCTCAGGCGTGCTTTCTAGCTTCATTGACGCGATGATCGAGTGGTCGCAGCAGGACTAGGCTCGCAGCAGGAGTTGGTTCGCAGCAGAGACTAGAGACGCGACCGTACTTCTTGATCTGGTGCGTCGGATTTGGCTCCACCACAGGCCTCGAGCTTGAGGGCCGCGAGCATCGACATCACGCGACTACGTAAGGCTTGCGGTGCGGATTCGCAGCCGCACACGCGGTGGACCTTCTCTTTGAGCTTCGCTTCGTTCTCGAACATTTCCGCACACGGTGGACACTCTTCGATATGTGCCTTGATCTTGGCGCAATCGGTGTCGTTCAGCTCACCATCGAGGTAGTCCCATAGGTGCTGTTGCGCTTCGGTACAGGGGCCGTCGGTACACGGTCCGGCGGCCGCGGGCAGCTTCGTTACTTCGTCGCTCATGACGTCGCCTCCGTCGAAGTAGCGTCCTTCACAAATCCCCGCTCGCGGGCGTACTCCGTGAGTTGGTCGCGCAACAGGCGGCGTCCTCGATGAAGTCGAGACATCACGGTTCCCACCGGCGTTCCCATAATTTCAGCGATCTCCTTGTAGGCAAACCCCTCGACATCGGCGTAGTACACGGCGAGCCGGAAGTCCTCTGGAATGCTCGCCATCGCCTCTTTGATGTCGCCATCGGGGAGTTGATCGAGCGCCTCGGCCTCAGCAGAACGCAGACCTGTGGAGGTATGCGACTCGGCCTGTGCCATCTGCCAGTCTTCGACGTCATCAGCTGAGGACTGCAGCGGCTGGCGCTGCTTCTTGCGGTAGTTGTTGATGTAGTTGTTCGTTTGAATACGGAACAGCCACGCCTTCAGATTTGTGCCGGGCTTGAACTGGTGAAACGCCTTATACGCCCGCTCAACCGTCTCTTGAACGAGGTCAGACGCATCATCAGGATTGCGCGTGAGCCGCAGCGCGGCTGCGTACAACGCATCGAGCAGCGGCAAAGCGTCGCGCTCAAAACGTTCGGTGCGCTCCTCCGGGGTTTCCGACTCAACGTCGATAACCACCAACTCATCGCCCTCCATAAAGTGCGAGGGTAGCGCCGAAACCGATCCGATGGACCCAGGTGCGAATTGCGTCGTCACAAGCATGTGGGCTTCAACGCTGAAACCATCGCCATGATTCCCGGGTAATGCCAGCAGTTATTTGCTTCAGCGCGCGATCAGTCGTAGAGGTGGCCGCGGCGGGGACCTTGAAGCCGTGATCAGCGGCGGCGATCGACACGACTGTCACAGCTGGATTTCCCTTGGTGTTTGCTTTCACGGCGCGTGATGAGCCAAATGGGTCACGGGCGCCCTGCACGACGACGGTGGGTAGCCCGCTACCGGTGAGCTCATCGATGCGCGACTTTGCCGGGCGACCAGGCGGATGCAACGGAAACGCGAGCGCCAGAATCCCGCTTGCGCCAACATCGGTGGCAGTGCGGCAGGCAACTCGAGCGCCTGCGGATCGGCCACCAACGATCAAAGGGAGGTCGCGGCGGTGAGCTGCACGCACCAGTGGCAGCCAGCAGGCATCTAACCTCGCTGGCGCGGGTGCCACCTTCTTACCTTCAACAACCCACGGCTGTTCGATCAATACGATCTCGAGGTCCGATCCGGCAAACGACTCGGCAATCGCCGTCAGGTCTCGGGAATCAATGCCACCGCCAGCACCATGGCCGAGAGCGACGACGGCCTTCGTCGGGCCACTAGCCCGGAAGCGGTGGAGTCTGCCAATGCCGAACTCGGTTTCAACATTGGCCACCGAAGGGGCCGTCATTCGGCCGGCAGTGGTTCGATCAGGCTGGCGTCGTTGTTGCTCACCTTATTCACCATCGTCGATACCGGGTACGCATCAAGCAGCCCAGGCGCAGCCGGGACCAGCAGTTCGGGTGCCGGGACCGGATTAGTGGGGTCGAGCCACTGCGCCGTGTTCTCCGGACTCACCAGCAACGGCATCCGGTCGTGGATTCGACCCAACTCATCCGTAGAACTGGTCGTCAAGATCGCGCATGTCCACCGAAATGCATCCGGGTCATCATCGTTGGCCACGGTCGGATCCCGCCAGATTTCGTACAGGCCCGCCATCGCCATCAGGGATCCGTCAGCCGGGTGGATGTAGTAGGGCTGCTTCGCAGGCTTCTTCGCAGTCCCTGAGTCAACTGGGGAGGAGTACCACTCGTAGTAGCCGTCGGCGGGAATGATTGCGCGACGCTTCTTCCAAGCCGCCCGAAATGAGGGCTTCTCTGCTGCAGTTTCGAGTCGAGCGTTGTTCATCCGAGCACCGATCTTCGGGTCCTTCGCCCACGAAGGAATCAGCCCCCACCTGATGACCTTGAGTTCGCGCTCGTCGTGGCGATTCATGATCGCGTAGACCTTCTTGCTCGGTGCGACGTTGTAGTCAGGTGCTAGTTCGTAGGTGTCGACCGGCGACGCGTCGAATTGCCGAGAAATTGTGGACTTCTTCGCTGCCGATACGTATCTCCCGCACATCCCCCTAGTCTGCCCGAAGTCGGTAGGGTGGAACAGATGAGTCAGCAGATGTGGGCCGCGCCGACGGCAATAGCGCCGGTCCGAGGCACCGTCACCGTCCCGGGATCCAAATCGATCACCAATCGTGCACTCATTCTGGCGGCGATTTCACAAACACCTTCGACGATTTCCAATGTCCTCGTCGCCCGCGACACCCAACTGATGGTCACGGCATTGCAGGCGCTTGGCGTGGACATTGACTCCGTGGATCCGAACCACATCACCATTGTGCCCAGCCCATTGCGGGGCCCAGCGAAGATTGATTGCGGGCTTGCCGGCACCTTGATGCGGTTCCTGCCGCCGCTCGCTGCGACCGCGGACGGCGCTGTTGACTTTGACGGCGACGACGGGGCCCGGCGGCGTCCGATGTCGACCGCGATCACCGCGTTGCGCGACCTCGGCGTGGAAATCGCCGATGACGACCGAGGCAGACTCCCATTCACGATTGCGGGCACCGGGCGCGTTCGCGGGGGCGAGGTTGTCCTTGATGCCTCCGCTTCAAGCCAGTTCGTTAGCGGGCTGTTACTGAGTGCCCCGCGCTTCGCGAGCGTCACGACAGTGCGCCATCAAGGTCCTGCGGTGCCGTCTCTGCCACATATCGAGATGACCATCGACATGCTGCGTGCCGCTGGTGTCCACGTCGCAGCTGATACTTCGGATCCAAGAAATGCGCAATGGACGGTCACTCCCGGCCCAGTGAACCTCGGCGACTATGCCGTCGAACCGGACCTCTCGAACGCATCAGCCTTCTTGGCCGCAGCAATGGTCACCGGTGGCTCGGTCACCGTCCCAGGCTGGCCGCGCCACACGACCCAGGCCGGGGACCAGATCCGCGGAATCTTCACGGCCATGGGTGCGGTGTGCGAACTGTCCGATGACCAACTACGAGTGACCGGACCTCAGACCCTGGCTGGGATCGATGTGGACTTGCGAGACATCGGCGAACTCACCCCGACGATCGCTGCAGTCGCTGCCTTCGCGACCGGACCGAGCAGGTTGACCGGGATCGCTCACTTGCGTGGCCACGAGACCAATCGCCTTGCAGCCCTAGTCAACGAGATCAACCGACTCGGCGGTTCAGCAGCGGAACTTGAGGACGGCATCGTGATCGAACCATCCCCGCTATCGGCCGCTGACGTGGCGACGTATCACGATCATCGGATGGCGACCTTCGGAGCGATCGTTGGATTGCGAGTGCCCGGAACCAGGGTTGAGAACATTGCCACCACGGCGAAGACCATGCCCGAGTTTGCATCGATGTGGGCGGCACTCTTAAACCACAGTGGCACCGAATGAGCGCTCGCGAACTCGACGAAGACGACGTCCGCGTGCGACGCGGTCGCTCAACGCGCCCGCGAAGCAAACAACGGCCCGCCCACGAGGACGCGCAAGAGGCCTTCGTCGTCACGATCGACCGGGGTCGGATCACTTGCGCACTTGCCGCAGACCCGAGCGTTGCGGTAGTGGCCGTCAAAGCGCGCGAACTGGGCCGCAAGTCCGTCGCGGTTGGCGACAACGTCGGACTCGTGGGAGATCTCTCCGGAAATCCGGACACCCTCGCGCGCCTCGTGCGTATCGATCCACGAAAGACCGAACTCCGGCGAACCGCAGACGACACCGATCCGTATGAGCGGATCATCGTCGCCAACGTCGACCAGATGGGCATCGTGGTTGCGGTCGCCGATCCCCCGCCGCGAATCGGCCTCATCGACCGCTGCATGGTGGCTGCCTACGATGCACGCGTTGACCCGCTCCTCGTCCTCACAAAGGTTGACCTCGGCGATCCTGAAGAACTCCTTGCGGCCTACCGCGACCTCGATGTGGCGGCGGTCGCCGTCACCCGCGGCGGATCACTCGATGAAGTCTCCGAGCACCTCCAAGGGCGGACATCAGTGTTCGTCGGCCACTCCGGCGTCGGCAAATCAACCCTCGTCAATGCGCTCATACCCGACGCGCACCGCACCACAGGAATCGTCAACGAACAGACGGGCCGAGGTCGCCACACCTCAACTTCCGCGATGGCGTTAGCGCTCCCGTTCGGCGGATGGCTGATTGACACCCCTGGGGTCCGATCATTTGGTCTGGCACACGTTGAGCGCCAACGCATCGTCGACGGCTTCGATGACCTGGCAACCGGCACCGCCGCCTGCCCACGATCTTGCAGCCACGACGAACCTGACTGCGCACTTGACGCCTGGTGCGCGCAGGGGCACGCGAGCGAAGCCCGCTTGGAATCGCTTCGCCGCATCCTTCGTGCGCTCGATGATGCCGACCCCACCTAGGCTGTTAACGTGACCGCGATTCCCAACCCCGCCATTCCCTTCCCCGCCATGCCCCTCCCAGATATACCCGCCGCCGCCAAGTCGAGTGCCGAAGGTACTGCCTCCGCCCTTGCACTCGAGTTGGCGCTGAGTTGGGAACTGGCCGACATCGCAGACGCCATCAGCATGGATCGGTTCGGTGCCGCTGATCTCAAAGTGGAGTCAAAACCGGATCTGACACCAGTGACCGAAGCTGACAAGGCGGTTGAACAAGCGATTCGCGCCGCGATCGCGATGCGATTCCCGGATGACGTTGTCGCCGGTGAAGAGTTCGGCGGCTTCGAAGAAGGTCGGGTCCCAGGTGGGCGAGTGTGGATCATTGACCCGATCGATGGCACAAAGAATTACGTGCGTGGTGTACCCATCTGGGCCACGCTGATCGCGCTCGTGATCGACGGAACCCCGACACTTGGTTTGGTATCTGCGCCCGCACTTGGGCGGCGCTGGTGGGCCGGGGCCGGTGTAGGCGCGTGGACTCAGACTCGGATCATCGGGGCCGATCTCACGCCACGGCGGCTCGACGTCAGCGCAGTGAGCAGCCTCGAAGATGCATCCTTCTCGTATTCGGATCGCGAGGGCTGGGCTGACCGGACGTCAACCGGCTTTGACGCACTGGTCGCCGCGGTTTGGCGAACTCGTGCATACGGGGACTTCTACTCCCACTTATTGGTTGCCGAAGGCGCGGTCGACATCGCCGCCGAACCAGAACTCAGCGCGTGGGATATCGCCGCACTGATCCCGATCATCACCGAAGCAGGCGGGTCAGTCACCGGCTACGACGGCAGCGACGCATTGTCGTCCAAAGGTGCATTCACCACCAACGGCCTCCTACACCAACGCGTCATGGACTGCTTGCGCTAGTCGGCGGGGGACTGGTGTGCCAGCACCCCCGTGGGATCAACAAAGGCATCGAGCGGTGCTTCCGGATCATCTGCTGGTTTGGTCTGATTCCAAAAACGCGCCACCCCGTAACAGACTGACACCACCGGAACCGCGATCACGGCACCGAATAGTCCGGCCAGAATGGTGCCCGCCGCGACAGAGAGGGCGACGGCCAGTGGGTGAATGTTGACGGCCTTGCTCATCACCAGGGGTTGCAGCACGTGACCTTCAAGTTGACCAAGCAAGGCGATACCAAGCAACACGATGAGCGCAATTACTGGGCCCTTCGCCGCCAGTGCGACGATGACGGCGATGAACATTGCAACGGGCGCCCCGATCAGGGGAATGAAAGTGCCGAAGAAGACGATCAGCGAAAGCGGCAGCGCCAGGGGCACCCCCAAGATCAGCAGTAGCACACATACAAAAACTGCATTGCAGGCCGCGACGATAATGATCCCGCGGGTGTAGCCAGCGAAGCTGCGCCAAGCAACCAGGCCCGCACCGTCCACGCGGGCCTTCGTGGGTTGGGGAAGAGCCCGCAACGCCCACTGCCAGATTCCGCCGCCACCGGCTAGGAAGCAGACGGCGCAGAACACCGCCAATGCCAAGACCGCCACAACCTCGAGGACTCGACCTGCGCTTCCGACCACCCCCGCCGCCAAGTTCCCTCGGTTATCAACGATCCACTGTCGAGCAGTTTCAAGCCACTGATTGAGGTCGGAAGACTCGATATTGAACGGTGGGCCCTCAAACCAACGCTGAATCTCGGCCAAACCGTCGCCGAACTGCGAAGCCAAGGATGGCCACTGACCGCTGACCGAGCCAGCAATGAACGCGACGACGCCCCCAACCACAACGACCAAGACCACCAACCCCAGCGCGACGGCTAGCCCCCGTGGCAGGAACTTGCGGAACTGATTCACGATTGGTGCAAGCAATGCAGTGATAATCAGGGCGACAAACACTGCGATTACGACAAGCTCGAGTTGGCCTAACACGCTCAGAACAACAAAAGCAAGGGCCAAGACGGCAAGAATTCGCCACGCATAGGCGCCAGCTTGAGCCAAACCGCGAGGAACCAGCGGCGGATTTGGGTCCGGTCGGGTCACATCCGGGATGATGCCACCGAATCGGGCGAAAATCCTTGACGCAGCGCGTTCATACCGCCACAGTTTGTATTCAGATGGCTGACACGGGGATAATTCAAACGTCGGGTGTGGGGGTGGGTCCCGGACCCGTGCGAGACGACGCCTCCGAACGTCGCAACGACGCCCCGCGGGTCGTCCAGGGCCACAATGGGACTATTATTCAAGATCGGCTAGACCAGGATCCGTGCGCGCCTCAAAGACCGGAGCTCATCATGTTCTCTGATGTTGATCCGCTGGGCGCGCATCCCTCCGTGGCGCCGGACCCTTGGGCCGACCTCAAGTTTCAAGCAAACCTCGTGATGGCGTTGCCAGATGCAGCAATTGCCAGCGACGCGGACTACAACATTAGGCTCGCAAATCCAGCGGCAGAAGCACTTTACGGCTTCGTTGCATCCGAAGTTGTCGGTCAACCCGTCATGAACCTCATTCAATTCGATGCTGACGAGGCCAAGGACATCGAGATCAAGCTGACCGAGGAGAAGGCCCTCCTTGAATCTGGGTTCTGGTCAGGCCAAGTCAAGCGAATCACCAGCACTGGCGAAGAACTCGAGATCGAGGCAAGCGCAACCGTGCTCCGGGACGAGACCTCCGCCATGCGTGGCGTGCTGTTCCTCTCCCGCGACGTCACACCACTACGTCGAGCGGAACGTGAAGCTGCAGAACGTACCGAGTTTGCCGATGCAGTGCTGGAATCGCTTCCCGGCCGCACCTGCGTGATCGATTCTGAAGGCCATGTGATCGGAGTCAACCGCCGGTATCGCGGAGAAGGTCCGGCGGGGGCAGGGGAAGGTACCGGTCCCGCACTCGGCGACGACTACATCGAATGGCTCACGGAGACGGTCGATGACCACGCTGCCAAAGATCTCCGCGAACTACTGGTCGGCGACTACCCCGATTTTCGTACCGAGTTCACTACGGTGCGTCGCCGTAAGCGTTACTGGACCGAATTGTTTGCGGTTCCGCTATCGACCGGGGCTGCTGGAGCAGTTATTACCCACGTCGACATCACCACCCGAAAGCAAGCAGAGTCCGCCCTAACGCGCCGGGCAACCCATGATCCGCTCACGGGGCTTCCCAACCGTGTACTGCTCGCCGACCGGCTCGCGCATGCACTTTCGCGTGCGGCCCGCACCAAGACACAGGTTGGCCTACTCTTCTGCGATCTTGATGGTTTCCGCAACGTCAACAACACCTTTGGCCATCTTGCTGGTGACCGCTTACTCGTCACGATCGCCAAGCGCCTGCGTGCTGTCTGCCGCTCCTCTGACACGGTTGCTCGGGTCAGCGGCGATGAGTTCGTGATCATCCTCGAAGATGTTGAGGGCCGTGGCGAGGTCGAGGAGGTCGCACGTCGCATCATCGAGGCTCTCACCGAACCCGTAGTTTTAGAACAAGGCAGCGCAAAGACCGGAACAAGCATCGGCCTAGTGATCTCTTCAGGGGTTCCACGCGCCGGTGTTCGCACAGTAGAGAACCTCATTCGCGACGCCGACTCAGCGATGTACGCCGCCAAGGAGGCGGGGCGTGCACGCTACGCCTGGTTCTCTCCCGAGATGCGTGAACGCCCGCGTGAACGCCCGACGTTCGCGAAGGCAATTACCCGCTTGTTGAACCGTTAGGAACCACCCCGGCCGACCTTGCATTCGCTGCCTGCGAAAGAG
>JBAYVO010000038.1:0-12931 GCA_041674545.1 Candidatus Nanopelagicales bacterium
CCACTCCCTGCCTGATGCCGCCAAGACCCCTCCGGCCCTCAAATGGCTTCGCCGCGCAGGATTGGGCCACATTTGGTGCGCTATAGGGGCACGGATGTGGCCCAATCCTGCGCGGCGAAGCGGGCGGGGCCCAGGCAGGGGTGAGCGGGGCGGCAGGTAATTGGTGCGAGGGGTGGGGGTGGCGTGTCAGGCTCGGTGGAGTGGGCAGGCGGTCGGTGTGAGCTCACGAAGCACATCGGTGCGAACTAGCGAAGTAAACGGTGCGAGCTAGCGAGGTAGGGGAGGTGAGTGGGAGTGCCGGAGATACCTGAGGTTGAGGCGTTGGGGGAAGCGCTGAGTGCGCGGACCGTGGGGCACCGGGTCGCGCGGACGGCGCTGGCGGACCTGTCGGCGCTCAAGACCTTCGACCCGCCGCTGAGCTCGCTCGTCGGGGCCGTGGTCGACGACATCGGACGCCGCGGCAAGTTCATCACCTGGTCGCTGGTCACCGCTGACGGCGAGCCGCTCTTCCTGGTGATCCACCTGTCGCGCGCGGGGTGGATCCGCTGGTCGGACAACCCGTCGAACACCCCGCCCAAACCTGGCCGCGGCCCGCTCGCGCTGCGGGTCACCTTCGCTGATGCGCACGGCGAGATCATCGGCGGCATCGACGTCACCGAGGCAGGCACCAAGAAGCGCCTGGCGATCTACGTCGTGCGCGACCTGCTCGACGTCCCCGGCATCGCCCGCCTCGGCCCGGACCCGCTAGCCACAGACTTCACGCCAGAGGTCCTCGACGCGATCCTCGACGAGGCAGGCGGCAAACAGATCAAGGGCATCCTGCGCAGCCAGTCGATCATCGCGGGGATCGGCAACGCTTACTCCGACGAGATGCTCCACGCCGCGCACCTGTCGCCGTTCGCCGCTGCGGGCAAGCTCACGCCAGGGCAGCGCGCCGCCCTGTACGCGGCGATCCGCGGCCAGTTGTTCGCCGCGATCGCCCGCGCCGCAGGCACCGCGCCAGAGACCCTGAAGTCCGAGAAGAAGGCGGCCATGGCCGTCCACGGTCGCACGGGCCAGGAGTGTCCGGTGTGCGGCGATGTGGTGCGGGAGGTGTCGTTCGCGGACTCCTCGCTGCAGTACTGCGCGACCTGCCAAACCGACGGCAAGATCCTCGCCGACCGCCGCATGAGCCGGTTGTTGAAGTAGCGGAGTGATCCCGACTGGACCCGCGATCGTAAACGCGGGCCAGTCCTGGCTACGTGCGGAATGTGATGACCTTCAGGTACGCCTCGTACCCGGACGTTGCTGGCGAAAAGAACGTTACAGTTGCGCGGCCTCGCTGCTTGTTGGTCACGAGGACAAGCCGCCCGCGCGCGCAAATCTTCGCGCCGGGCCCGTAACTCGTCGGAGCCTTCTTCGTGGTGATCAGTCGACCACCGACCTGGCATCGCAGGCGAGGCGGCCGCATATCGCCGCGCTTGGCGGTGAACTTCAGTGACGTTCCGATGCGCTGGTCCGCGCTGGTCCGACAGTCAGGACGTTGAAGGGGTTTGATACCGGAGGCAGGCATTCGCGAATTCGTTCGGACACAGTGATCGACCGGACCCTGAACAGACCCGCCACTGCCCCCGTTGTCGCCGCCACCGCCGCCACCGGACGACTCCGCGGTCCCGGTCAGCGTCGTCGACGAATTCGCTGAAACCCCACCGGGATACGCGATCGTCAGTGACGCATCGGCCAGAGTCCCGGCAGCCACGGGTGTCCACACCACCGCCACCGTGCACTCGCCGCCAGCGGCGACTGCCTCCCCGACCACACACGTGCCGGAGTTCGACGCATCCAGCGCAATACCGGCACCCACCGGTGTGATCGCGGACGGAACCACGTCAGCGTCGCCATCGTTCGTCACGGTCACGGTCTGATGTTTCGCAACACCAACAGTCGCCGATCCAAAGTCGCTCCCGGCGAAGCTCAGCGGCCCAGCAGCGGCGGGAGTAATGATCGCAAACCCGCTGCCCGTGCTCGTGAGCGTGAGGTACGAGACATCCGTGGCTGGGCCGGGCACGTAGGAGAAACCGCCGCCGCCACCTCCGCCACTGGACCCGCCGGCGCCGCCTCCACCGCCGGTGTATCCGCCGCCACCTCCGCCACCGCCCTGTGAACTGCGACCCGTGAGGTTGGCGCCGTTCCCACCCGCCGCACCTATAGCCCCTGACCCGGCAATCGTCCCGGTGCCGCCCGCGCCCGGCGTATCAACGGTCCCTGCTCTACCGCCGGCATTGGACACGGAGCCGTTCGCGGCCGGGTTGCCTCCACTTCCGCCGACACCGCCGGTGGGAGCGCCTCCGCCACCGCCGGCGACACCGAGTCGACCGTCGGCGCCTTCGCCGACCGGACGCACATCCGTCGCTCCTCCGCCACCGGAGCCGCCGTTTGTATTGCTGCCCGCCACCGCGCCGTTCCCGCCGGTCCCGCCGCCGTTGTACCCACCGGCACCTCCCGTGGCGGCATCCGCCGCAGCCCCCGCGCCACCTACGTTCACGCTGAGGTCCGTACCGGCCGTCAGTTGGCGGGTGAAACGCACGGACGCCCCCGCCCCAGGCTTCTGGCCGGAGTACATGCCCCGAGCGCGCCCGCCGGAGGCGCCAACCAGCAGCACATCGTGCGGCCCGGTGACGGTCGCCGTGAACTGCGATGTGGTGGGAGTGTTCGCGACAAAGGACCCGGCCTCCAGCGGAACGATCCAGACGTAGCCGCCGCCGAGAATGTTGCTGACCTCGTACTGCACCGACGAGGTCACCATGCCGCTGGCAAAACTTGATCCACCGCCCCCGCTAGACGCTCCGTTTGTGTCGGGGTCCACGCCTCCTCCGCCACCGCCGAAGTAGCCACCTCCTCCTCCGCCACCGCTGAGCGTGGTCGGAGCCGTCGCCCCGTTTCCGCCTAGGCCTGCGCTACCCCCGCCCGCCGAGGTAGTCGCCTCGTTGCTGATGCCCGCACTACCCCCGCCGTCGTCGGAACCCCCGCCGCCAGACGTTGAGCCACCGGAGCTGGCGCCGTCGGTTCCAATCGGTGCGCCACCGTTCCCGCCGACCACGGCCGCTGCTCCGCCACCGCCGCCGGCGACGACGATTCGGTCGTCAGGGCTTTGCCCACCCGCACGGATGTCGGTCGCTCCACCGCCGCCAAGACCGGCATATGCGCTGCCTGCGCCGCCGTTGCCTCCGCCATTGAATCCGCCGACCGCCGCCACCGGTTGTTGTCCGACTCGCACGGAGAGCTCGTCGGTCGACGAGACATCAATGACCCCAGACACAACCCCACCGAAGCCGCCGTTGAGCAGCGAGGAGCTTCCACCGGCCGCACCGGCAGCGACGAAAAAGACCCGATCAACCCCCTCCGGAACCGTGTACGCCTCAGCTGCACCTGTGTAGGTGAAAGCAGTGACGTCGGGCGCGGGCGAGGTCGCGTGGACCGCCGTCGGGAGCCCAACGATCATGGCCGCAACTAGCACCAGCGAGCCGCCCGCCGCGATGAATCGCAGCCGCGTCGACGCTTGATCACGAGCAGACCGCAACACCATGAGTTCCTCGCAAGAGTTGTGATTGGCCAAGGCTGATTCCAGCGTAGGAAGAGCACGTCCGGCATCGGCGAAACCTGTCGGGTAACTCCCCATTTGACTGTTCGGGCAACCACTTATGGAGCAGCCATACGATGGACGTGTGTTCACTAGTGGTGCCGACAGACGTCGTGCGCTGATCGTCGAGGACGACGACTTCACACGCGCGCTGCTGGTAACAGCAGTGGAGTCGCTCGACTTCGATGTTGAACAAGCCGCCTCTGCCGCCGAGGCTTTGGCGAAGATCCCAGACTTCGATCCGGACATCGCCCTGGTCGACCTGGACCTTGGAGAAGGGCCGACCGGACTCGACACGCTCGCCTACATCCGTGAAGAGGCGCCCTGGGCGGCCGCCATCATCTTGACGAGTCATCGATCCATCTCGCTGGCTGTTCCGGACGCACCGCCAAAAGATCCGGGGCTGGTGCACGTGGTGAAGAGCGACATCAACTCCGTCGCCGTGCTGCGCGATGCCATCGACGCGGCCATGGACAGAGCTCCCCACGCCGCGCAACCGGTGGACGGAGTCCACGCCATATCGGCCAAACAGGCAAGCGTGCTCCGGCTCATCGCCGACGGCTGTTCAAACGAAGAGATCGCGCGCCAGATGGGCCTGACAACAAGAACGGTGGAACGGCGTACCTCGAGCCTCTATCGCGCTCTCGGACTAGACGCCGACCCCAAGATCAACCCACGAGTCGAGGCAGCCCGCCTCTACGCAACGGGCAAAGTCATCATCCGGTGACAAGAGAGTCCCTGCGTACCCACGCGTTGCTGCGGAGCTATTGGCATTCGCTCGGTCGCGCGGGCGTCATCTCCGTTCCAGGCTTTCTGCTGTTTTCCTTGCTGATCGCGGTTCGGGCCTTGCTTACGCAGCTCGGCGACGGCACCCCGTTGCTCGGCCAGACCGTTTTGGCGCCAACGTCCCCAGACGTCGCGCGGGTCGTCGCGGCGACTCTGGCGACCATCGCAGGCTGCGGTTTGGTCATGCTCATCGCGGACCGCACGGTGTTGCGTCGACGTCCGGTTGATCCGTGGGTGACCTTCTGCGTCTACGCCGCGATTGTCATCGTGATGTCGTCAATGCGGGCACTCGGCAACCAACGGCCGGTATTTGACGGCGCTGAGTTCGTGGCACGGATCGCGCTGGGGATGTTGTGGATCATCATCATCTCGATCGCGCTCGACGCCCGTTCCGAGCAGCTAGAAGCACTCGCCCAACTCAAGGCTCGACGGCAGCGGTTGGAGTCTCTGAGGGTTCGAAGTGAGCGCGCGCTCGTCGACCTCCGCCGTCGACTCAGTGCGCTCGTCGAGGATGAGGTGACGCCAGCCGTTCGGTCTACGATCGCCGATTTGGCGCGACTGCGGGAGCGTGTGCTCGGCGGTCAGGACGTCTCGTCTCAGCTGCCTGTGCTCGCGCAACACGTCCGCGAGTTTGGCGACAACACCGTCCGCGAACTCAGCCACCAACTCGACCAGCCGACACATGAGAACTTCGACGACAGGCCGCTGGTTGCAGGCGCTGCCGTCGACACAATCGACGATGTCGCCGTGGCGGACAAGCCGAGCAGGTTCCGCAGCCTTGTCCGTGACACAACGCTGATCCAGCCCCTCAGTCCGTTCCTTACGAGCGTGACACTGCTCCTGACGTCACTGCCAACGCTCATCGTCGCGTTCGGGAGTGTGCGGGGCAGCGCCCTCAGCTTCGTCGGGTGCGCGAGTGCCTACGTCTGCCTGAAGGTCGCTGACTACGTCGTTACGCCGCGATTGCGCGCCCGGGACAGCGGCCTGCGGTTGGCGGTCGTGCTAGGTGTCTATGTCGCCACCGGGGTGGTCGTCTACGCGAGCCATTGGCTGTTGCTTGAACCCGCACTGCCGCCACGGTTCCTCGCCGTATTCATCTTCGGTCTCGTTGTTGTGGGCGGTGCGTGGTCGGTTGCCGGTGCTATCTCTGAGCAACGCCGACGTGTGCGCCTCGATCTGGCAGCGGCAGTTGCCGCTGTCGATTGGCAGACGACCGCAACGAACAACCGCTTGCACGCGATCCGCCAGGCCGCCGCTCGGCTGCTGCACGGCGACATCCAGAGCAGACTCGCGGCCGTAGCGATGCGCCTGAACTTCGCCACCGAGCAGTCCAATGCGGCAGCGATCAATGACGCGATCGACGATTCGTTGACTGCGCTTGATTCAGTGCTCGAGTCGCTTGAACGCGTCGCCGACGCAGCGCCGGAACCAACCGATGTTGTCGCCGCGTTGAACGCGATCGCAGCCTCTTGGAACAACGCGATGACCGTTACCTTCACGATCGACGCAGACGTGGTTCGCAAGGTTGAGCAGAGTTCGCTCGCCGCCGCCGTGGTCGACATCGCACGTGAGGCGACCGTGAACGCCGCGCGTCACGGCTCAGCGCGACACGTCGATGTGACGATCACAGCCGACCCGAATTCGGTTCGCCTGGTCGCTATTGACGATGGCAGCGGGCCGGATTCAACTCTGTCGAGCGGCCTCGGCCTTGGCTCGCTGGCACGGCTTGGCGCCACCTGGGAACTCACCCCGCGCTATCCCGCCGGAACCCGTCTCACGGTCGACCTCCCCGCGCAGTCCTGAGCGTCCAAGGCCCTGTCGTACTGCGGTCTGAGACCGCAGGCAGCAAGTGACCAATGACGCAATCCGTTGCACCCGGCACCAAGGGGAGTAGGATTGCGACTTGATGAAAACAATAAAGTCACCACTTTTGCGCCGGAACGGAGACTGCCCGTGACCCTCGGTTCGCTGGGAGTAGATCGCCCGTTGTACGAGATCAAGGCGGAGCTGTTCAAAGCGCTCGGGCACCCGGCACGGATCCGGATCCTTGAGCTACTGGCAGGGCAAGAACTCCCGGTGTCCCAGCTGCTCAGCGAGACCGGCATGGAACCGTCGCACCTCTCCCAGCACCTCGCGGTGTTGCGTCGCGCAGGCGTCGTCGCCAGCCGCCGCGAGGGCAACGCGGTCTACTACCGGTCGGCCCACGAGTCGGTCGACGCGATGCTCGCCGCCGCCCGCGAGTTCCTCGTTGACGCGCTCACCCGCACCCAGGCAACGCTTACCAAATTGAATGCAGGCACCGAAGCAGGTGTCTGATCCCCTGAGTCCCAGTTCCGCCGCCACCGGCGGTGCCTCCTCAATGTGGTGGCGGAACTGGCTCACGTCCACCGGCGCGCTGCTGCCGAACCGGGGGGACTACGCGGGCATCCGCCGAACGTGGCGCGGAGACCTGATCGCAGGCTTGACCGTCGCGGTGGTGGCCTTGCCGCTGGCGCTGGCGTTTGGCGTGGCTTCCGGGATGGGAGCAACCGCCGGGCTGGTCACCGCGATCGTCGCTGGGGCGATCGCCGGGATCTTCGGCGGCTCGAACTTCCAGGTGTCCGGGCCCACCGGGGCGATGACCGTCGTGCTCGTCCCGCTCGTTGCCCACTACGGCCAACCGGCGGCGCTCACCGTCGCGGTGATGGCCGGAGTCCTCGTAGTGATCATGGGTGTCACCGGCCTCGGCAAACTCGTCACCCTGATTCCTTGGCCGGTCATCGAGGGATTCACCGTCGGTATCGCGTTGATCATCGCGCTGCAGCAGATTCCGAACGCGCTCGGCGTCACCGAAACAACGTCTGACAACACGACCGTCAACGCGATCAACGCCCTCACAGAGGTCACCGCCGCAGCGATTCCAGAGATCGTCATCGCGACTCTGACGATCGTGTTGATCCTGCTGCTTACGCGGATCCGCAAGACCCTGCCCGCGTCGTTGATCGCAGTCGCGGCGGCAACTGTGGTCACCGCACTCGCCGGAGTCACCGTCCCAACCGTTGGAGCTATCCCTAACCACCTGCCCTCACCGGCGCTTCCTGACCTGAGCCCAGCGGCCCTGCACAGCCTTCTCGGTTCAGCCGTGGCCGTCGCTGTGCTCGCGGCGATCGAGAGTCTGCTATCTGCCAAGGTCGCTGATGGCATGGCGGATTCGACGCCCAGCAAACCCAACAGGGAACTCCTCGGTCAGGGCTTGGCCAACATTGGCAGCGGCCTCTTCGGCGGGATGCCCGCGACCGGTGCGATCGCCCGTACAGCGGTCAACGTGCGCGCCGGTGCCAGCACTCGTCTGTCCGCGATCGTTCACTCGGTGGCGCTGCTCCTGATCATCCTCGTGGCGTCGGAGCTCGTCGCTGACATCCCGCTGGCAACCCTGGGCGGGGTTCTGTTGGTGACGGCCTATCGGATGGTCGAACCGCGAACCGTGCGCGCGTTGTTGCGCTCGGCCAACGCCGATCGGGTGGTTTTCATCCTGACCGCCTGCGCCACCGTCGCGTTCGACCTGATCGTCGCGGTCGAAATCGGCATCGTCCTCGCCGCTGTACTGGCGCTGCTGAGTCTGGCCAAGGCCAGCGGCGCTACGCAGGAGCCGCTGCCTGACCTCAGCGACCACGTCGACACCGACACCGAACACCGCCTCATGCACGACCACATCGTCATCTACCGGATCGACGGTTCGATGTTCTTCGGCGCGGCGCAACGCTTCCTCGACGAACTAACAGCGATCACCGACGTGCGGGTTGTCATCTTGCGCATGTCCGGGATGACCACCCTCGACGCCACCGGTGCCAACGCTCTGCGCACTGTCGTCAAGGACCTCAACGCGCGACACATCGTGGTGCTGTTCAAGGGGCTTCAGCCTGCACATGAGCAGTTGCTGACGACACTCGGTGTCCTCCACGAGCCAGACGGCGTCGGCGAGAGCGAGGGCGAGAGCGACCCCGATCGCCAGAGCTTCGCCACCCTCGACGACGCGATTGCGCACGCTCGCACATACGTCCTGGCACCGGCGGAAGCGTCAGCGAACCGCGACAGGAATGGCCTACAGAGCGGCCATCCCTAGCCCTTGGCCGGTCCACTCAACCCGAGATCTCGGGGAGGTAGTGAACAGTGCCAGCCTCGGCTATCAACAAGGTCGCGAGGTGAGGGTCAGAAGTCGCGAGGGGACCGGCAACTTCAAGTGCGGTGGCCGCAGCAAAGCAGTCGGCCAGACTCACCGTGCACGTGCGTCGGTTGTAGTGACGCGCCCGCAACGAACCGGCCGCCACCGCTTGTGAATGTGTCGCCGGGGCAATCATCATGCCGCCGACCTCAAGGGTCGCAAGCCGAATCTCAACTTCGTCTGGATCGTTGCCGTCAATCCGGACGAGTTGATCTATTACCTCCGCCGCGTTTACGGCCGACAAGATGGTTGGCGCGCGCAGTAGTTCGCGCACCTGACCGGAAGCTGCCTCACCGCCCCGCAGGTAAGCAATGACGGCGTACGCGTCGAGAACAGTCACCGTTCAGCGCGCCCGGAACCTTCGGATTCGCGTGCTGCCTTGCGCAGTTGTGCAGTGGTGAGCCCATTCGCAGGGGGCAGCGAACCTTCCAGCGCCGCCGCGATGTCAGCAGGCAGGGGTCGGACGATGATGTAGTCGCCTTTGTCGACCATGACCACTGACTTGGTTCCCCAACGTCGGCGTAGCGCAGCGGGCAAGGACATCTGGCCGCTGCTGGTGATTCTCGCTTCTGTGACGGTCATTGCGATCTCCTTTGTAATATCAATTCGTAGTTCCCATTGTGACCACGGTTCTCTACATTGTCCAACGATTTCGGACTGAGATGCCGTGGCTATCCACAGCCCGTCACAACTCGGCCCGGAAGGTGACAGTCGGTGGCAGAGTTCTTACGTCACCTGCGATCACGCCCACCTTGGACCGTCCCGTCCCGTAGAGATTCATTGGAGAGTCCCATTCTGCCGAAGAAAGGTCGTGAATCTGGTGAAGGGCGAACTGCCGAGATGTTGGACCTTCAGGCGACGGAAATAGGGGCGCAGCTGACAACCCAGCAGCGAGCGCTGATCTTTGAATGGCAGAAGACCGACAGGACGTACGAACGTATCCAGGCATACCACCGCGAGGGTGACTGCAGCGTTTCCAAGACTGTTGCGGATGCGGATCAACTGTCGAGCATGATCGCCCGGTCACGGTTGCCGGCCGAGGTCGTCGCATACCGAGGCATCCGCAACTTCTCCAAGGCGTTTGGGTTCCCAATCGACGTCATCGAAGAATATGTCGGCGTTGCTCTCATGTGGCGCGGCATGACCGCAGTCTTCATCTCGAAACGCGCCGCGCTGAGCTTCACTGTGCCGGATCAGGGGAATGCCCTCCTACAGATTCGGATTCCGAAGCGTGCGCACGCGTTGTGGGTTGCAGGTCTCGGCGACCCTACGCTCCGACACCAAGGCGAGCTGCTCCTTGATGACCGGACCACATTTGCGATTCGGAGCTACCGCAATTCCGGTGCTATGGTCGAAGTCGAGTTGGAGGTGATCTGAAATGGCCGACGCACAACTTCGATTTGAAGACGACCCAGTAGCGAGTTCCAACGCCGGACACCACTCCGTGTTTTCCCTCTTCCGCGACGAGTTTGATCGCGACTTTCACCAGGTCTCAAGTGATGAGCGAATCCGACTGGTTTCGCAGTGGGCGACCTCCCACGAGATCGGGGACCAACTGGCGCTGAGCCTGCGCCTCAACGGAGTCGATTTCGAGGCTGGAGAGTCTGTGCGTGCGGCAGACGCCACCCGCGCTACCTGAGTCAGATCTGCCGCACACGCCACCGGGCCGCGATCCACAGACGGTCCAGCGAGGGGTTCCAGAAACGTACAAGAAGTGGTACGTTCTGACGCATGACCGCGATCACCGCTTCCGAGGCTCGGCGGAACCTCTTTGGGCTCATTCAGCAGGTCAACGACGACTCCGACGCCATCGAGATCTTGTCCAAGCGCGGTGACGCCGTCCTGATCTCTGCGGCGGAGTACCGGTCGTTGCAGGAGACTGCTCACCTGCTCCGCGTTCCGGCAAACGCCAAGCGCCTCGCCGAGTCGCTCGAAAGCCTCGCCGAGGGTCGCGGCACACCACGTGAGCTCGCGTGGGACGACTGACCTTCTCCGACCACGCATGGGACGACTACCTGCGTTGGCAGCGCGAGGACCGCGCGGTCCTTAAACGGATCAACCGGCTCATCGAGGACGCGATGCGCGATCCGTACGCGGGTGTCGGCAAAGCCGAGCCACTGAAGTTCACCCTCGCTGGCGCCTGGTCCAGACGCATCACCGGGGAGCACCGGATGGTCTATGTCCCTCGGCCGCACGGCATCGACATCGCAGCGCTGCGCTACCACTACCGGTAGCTGCGTCTGTTCGCCGCTCGCAATGGAGCGGGTGCTCGTAGGTCGTCCACACATGCCACCATCCTGCGCTATCGCGAGGGGGGTGGAAAGTCTTCCCAGCCGACCGCTTCCGTTTCATCCGGTCGGACTCGGTCCTGGAGAAGCGAACGAACGTAGTCGCGCAAATAAGGCAGCGAAAAGTCGACGTATCCGTGTGCGACTTGTTGCACGTAGCCGCTGTCAATGAGGCGCTGCTTGTAAATCTGCCCGTACTGAGCCGAGACCTCCATTCGTCTGCAAATGTCCGCCATCTTTGCGCTGCCGTCATCTTGAGCCATCGCGATCAAGAACTCTTGGTCCTTCTCGGATAGGTCCTGGTAGACCCTGCTAATCACGCGCTTCTCGACCTCATCGATTGCCTTCTCACGTGCGGCCTCTGCGTCGTCGAGTGTGACGACGTCTGCATCGGGCTGGTTGCGCCAGGCGTAGTCGCCTGCGAGTTGTACCAGGTACGGATAGCCCTGCGATGTTGCGATCAGGTGATCCTCAGCAGGGACGGCCAGAGTCCTTCCGCCAGTTTCGGTTGTCTCGCGTAGAACCCGTCGAGTTGCGGCAGGAGACAAGCGTCGGAAGTCGAGTTGTCGGGAACGCCTAAGAAACGTCATGTGTGGGCGCTGAAGCAACTCATCGAGATCGATCTTGACCCCGGCGAGAACTACGACAAGATTGATGCCCGCCGCAATCGCATGCGAGATCTCGAGAGTGAACCGTGCCAACTCGTCCAGAGCAGTCTTGCCTGATGCCACCTCGTCGACAAGGACCAGGATTCCACAGTTTTCAGTCGCATCTGATATCGCTATCAAGTCGTTGCGCAGAGAAGGCTCGACTGAGCGGGACCGTTCGACGTACTCGAAGCTGGCATTGAAGTTCCATATGCCAAGTTCGGTCAGTCGCATGCGGGTAGCTCCGTCAAATGACCGAAGCACCATGGGGATCGTCGTGTCCATCACGCGACCCAGAAGGCCTTCGCCCGCATCCTCTCGAATAACCATCCAGCCGTGACTCGCGGCGAGGTCAGCAAGTGTCCCGAGCATCGATGTCTTACCGGCACCCCGCAAGCCCGAGAGTAGGACGGACTGGTTCTCGCCCAGGTCGTAGTTTGCGAAGACGTTCTCGAACTCTGCAATAGCCTCATCGTGCCCGCCAAAGACGAGTGGCATCCGCGAGTATCCGGGCCGAAACGGGCTGTTGCTCACAGGGTGAACTCCTCTCGTGGACTTGTGTCTATACCCATCGTAGGCCGCAAATACAAAAAGTAAATAAGCAATGGAAAGTAAATACGGAGGACTACCTTGGGTGGCGGCGTGAGGGCCGAGTGGTGCTTCAGCTGACCAACGGACTCACCGAGGACGCAATACGTGATCCGTGCGAAGGCATCGGCAGCCTGGGCCGCTGAGTTTCACCCTCATTCGTGCCTGGTCCCTACACATCGGGGTGGAGAACCGGGTGGCCGGTCGTTTCGTCGCTGGGCGTCGCCTTCGCCATGACCGGTCCGCAAGCGATGTCGATCGCCACGTGGATCGTCGTCATGGTGTCGGCACCCTCGTCGATCGTTTGTTGCGGACCCGCTGCGGGAGTTGCTGGTCCGCGCGGAGTCTGCCGACGTCGGTCGACATCGGGTCTACGGCGGTGACGACCTGATCGAGGATTCCGAGCACTCGCAGGATCGTCAACGTCTTCTCAAGACTGGCGCCCCGGCCCGCCTCGAGGCGGGCAACCGTGTCGGGCGAGACGTTCGCCCGCGCCGCTACCTGATCGATGGTGAGGTGGTTGAGCTTGCGCCAGGTGCGGACGTGGTCGCCAACTGTGCTCAGTGCCCGCGTCACCGCGATTGGGGTGGGTCGTGGATCAACCACGGTTGCTCCTTAGGACGCATATTTACTGGGATAACTTCGATAATACCGCAAATAACCCGACTTATTCTGTCTGAGTCCGAACCTTGTCGCTGCGACTCATCCGGGGGCCTGCAGCACCTGGGCGTCGCCAGCGACTACCAGCAGGTCGTTTCGCCACTGCGCCAAGATCGGTTCATCCGCCGCTTCCATTCGCGAA
>JBAYVO010000039.1:0-12878 GCA_041674545.1 Candidatus Nanopelagicales bacterium
GGTGCAATCGGCAACTGGGACGTTTCCAATGTCACCACGATGGCAAACATGTTCCTTGGGGCGACGAGCTTCAATCAGCCGCTGAACGACTGGGGCGCAAAGACCTCGAACGTCACCGACATGAGTCGGATGTTCTACGTTGCCACCAAGTTCAACCAGCCGATCAATAGCTGGAATGTCTCGTCGGTAACGACGTTCTACCAGATGTTCTACAGCGCGCTTCAGTTCAACGGAAGCGTCAGCGGATGGGCGCCATCAAGCGCGACCAATATGCAGCAAATGTTCGGGTATGCGTACAAGTTCAACCAGCCCATTGATTGGACCGCGACGGCATCCGTCACCAATATGCAGCAAATGTTCACCTATGCCTATGACTTCAATCAGTCGCTGGCATCGCTGAACACGTCGTCGGTGACGAACATGAACAGCATGTTCTCGAATGCGACCGACTTCAATGGTGATGTGTCGACGTGGAACACCGCGAACGTCACCAACATGGCGAGCATGTTCACTCAGGCAGCTTCCTTCAACAACGCATCGGGGCTCAGCGCCTGGAACACCGGAAACGTCACCTCGATGGCGTCGATGTTTAGCTACGCGCCTGCGTTCAACCAGCCTCTGGCAACCTGGAACACAGGCAAGGTCACGGACATGTCCGTCATGTTCCAATACGCACCGGCGTTCAACCAGCCTCTCAATGCTTGGGATGTCTCCAAAGTCACCAACATGTCGCGCATGTTCGAGGGTGCCAGCACGTTCAACCAAGATCTCAACAGCTGGAACACCGGTAACGTTGCTGGCGGCGGTATGACGTACATGTTCTACCTGGCGAGCGACTTCGACGGGCAGGTCAGCAATTGGAACACCTCGAAGGTCACCGACTTCAGTTGGCTCTTCCGTCAAGCAAGTGCGTTCAACCAAGACGTCAGCGGCTGGGATACATCGTCAGTTACCAACTTCACCGACACATTCCGATCGACTCGCTTCCGTGGAGATGTAACCTCATGGAACGTCACCAAAGCCACGACGATGTCGGGCATGTTCTCCTCGATCACTCCTGATTCTGACGTGTCCGGCCTGCGCGGAACGCCGTGGTTGAACCGGACCCTCATCGCGTGGTCACAGCAAGCAGTTCGCCCGAACGTCACCCTCAACTTCAGCGACACGGGCGGCGGAGGCTTCCCGAAGTACACCGCCGGCGCGTACTCGCTTGGTTCAGAGGCCGCATACGACTTCTTGACGCGTTCGACGGCTGCCAACCCGAACCCAGGCAAGGGTTGGAACATTCAAACCGGCGGAACAACGGCAGCGAACACCCCAGGTCAGCCCCTCAACCTCGACGTGAATCGTTCGGGTGCTGAAGACAACGGCGCGGACGCGGTCATCAACTGGAGCAAGCCAGTCGACGGTGATACCGCTTCGCCGTTGACGTACCGAGTGGAAGCTACGACCGACAGCAATGTGGGTTGCACCGTGAGCCCCGCGCTGTCGCCAGACTCGCAAGCGACGACCTGCTCGATCTCAGGAATGACCGTCAATGTGTTCTACCAATTCACGGTCACTGCGGTGAACTCAACTGGCGACAGTGAACCGTCTGATCCGCCGCTGCCGACGCAGAACATCGGCCCGTTGACCCCGGCATTGGGGACACCCACGCCGACGCCAGACGGATTCACTGTTCCGATCACGAACTACAACGGTCAGTACCAGTGGAGTGGAACAGCGACTCAAAACGGGTCAGTCACCGTTGCTGATGGCACGGGGATTGCCACAATTCGCGGAGTTGCCCCGGACACCACGTCGATCGCGACGATCACCGCGAGTCGCTTTGCCTACACCGACCAGAGCTCAACGGTGAGCGGAACCTCACTCAAGGCGGCGCTCAACCCCGCGTTCGAAACCCCAGTTCGGACGCCTGACGGCTTCACAGCGAAGATCACGAACTACGACGGTGTCAACTATGGGTGGGCGGCAACTGCGTTGCCAGGTCCTGGCACGGCAACAATCGTTGAGGTCAGCGGCGAGCACTTCTTGCGAGTGACCGACCTGCTGCCCAACGTCGAGGCAACGGTGACGGTCTCGACAACTCGTGATGGGTACGCGCCCGGCTCGACCGAGGTCGTTGATTCATCTTTGCGGTCGGCACTCACGCCGACGTTTGGTCCGGCAGAAGCGACAGCCAATGGCTTCAGTGCTGTCATCACCAACTACGACGACCAGTACACCTGGGCAGCAACTCTGCCTGACGGTTCACCAGGTGTCGTCGAAATCGTCGAAGACGAAGAGAACAACACGCATTCCGTCGTCGTTTCCGGGCTTGATCCCGCCGTAACGGTGACCACGACGGTCACCGCGAGCCGCACAGATTCCGTGCAGGGTTCAGCGACCGTGACCGACACGTCGCTCGATGAGGCACTCGTCCCGACCCTTGGGACGCCGCAGCCGACAGCGACCGGATTCACCGTCGAGATTACGAACTACGACAACGCCTGGACCTTCACGGGTACAGCCACCGCGGATGGCACAGTTACGGTGAACGGCGCAATCGCAACCGTGACAGGTGTCGCTCCAGACACCGAGTCGGAGGTGACGATCACATCGCATCGCGACGATTACGCCAACGGTCAAGCAACCACGTCGGCCACGTCGTTGAAGGCCGCACTGGTGCCCGACCTGCAAAGCCCCGTCAGCACTCCCGACGGTTACACAATGATGATCAACAACTACGACTCACCGACATACACGTGGGTAGCGACTGTGACGAGTGCCGAGGGCTCGGCATCGATTCAGGCTGTCGAAGGTGGGCATGCGGTCGTTGTTGTCGGGCTAGATCCAGACGACCCGGCAACGGTCGTCGTGACGACCAATCGCGCCGGATACGCCACCGGCAGCGTCGAACGAACTGCTAGTTCATTGAAGGCCAAGCTTGACCCCACATTCGGCCCCGTGGTGCGTACTGATGATGGCTTCACGGCACAAATCACCAACTACGACTCGCCTACCTACGCCTGGAATCTGGCAACGAGTGCGGGTTCGGTTAGTCGTCAGTCTGATGGCGGGAGCGAGTTCGTCGTTGTCACAGGGCTGCCGCCGAATACCAGCGCAACCGTCACCGTGACCACGACTCGCGAGGGCTACGCAGGTGGCAGCAACACGGTGTCGGGCACATCGCTGCTCGCGGCGTACACCCCCGAACTTGGCGACGCCGTCGCGACCGCGTCGGGTTTCACTTCCGAGATTGAGAACTACGACGACAGCTACACGTGGAACCCCAGCATTACAACCGATCCCGTTCCGCAAGGTGCCAGCGTCTCGATCACGTTGGTTGAGGGTGTCCATTACGTCACCGTGACCGGGATGGCCGCGAATACCGCAGCAACCGTTGAGGTGACCACGACCCTCACCAATCACGCAACTGGTGAAGCGAGTGTCTCGGGTACCTCTCTGCTCGCTGCCCTTACGCCGTCCCTGGCTCCGGCCGTGAAGACGAATGGTGGATTCACCTCAGTCATCTCCAACTACGACCCCGCGTACACCTGGGGAGCCTCTTCGACCAGTGGCACCGCCACGATCACCAGCAACGGGGGAGTCTTCTCGGTGACAGTGTCGGGGCTTGGCACAGAGGCAACGGCCACCGCGACCGTCACCACGACGCGCGACGGCTACGCAAGCGGTTCCGCACAGGTCACGTCCACGTCGAACAAGGACGCCCTGACCCCAGCCTTCGGGCCTGTCGTCCGCACAGCTGGCGGGTTCACCTCCCAGATCACCAACTACGACGACGACTACCAATGGGGCGAATCGACATCCGCTGGCACAGTCTGGATCGCCGAGGAAGGCGGCCTCTTCTACGTGCAGGTCACCGGACTTGCCGCCAACACGCCAGCAACAGCAACGATCACAACATCGCGTGAGGGCTACGCCAACGGCAGCAACACCGTCACCGGCACCTCACTGATGGCCGCACTGACACCAGACTTGGCTGCACCTGTTGCGACGCCAGACGGCTTCACTGCGCAGATCGAAAACTACAACGCCGACTACGTCTGGAACGCCTCGATCACCAGCGATCCAATTCCGCAGGGTGCAACCGCAAGCATCACTCAGAACGGCTCGGACTACTTCGTCACGGTCACCGGACTCGCCCCGAACACCGAAGCAACGGCCACCGTCACCGCCACCCGAACCAACTACATCACTGGTTCGGCCGCAGTATCGGATACCTCGCTCTTGGCTAAGCTCGTGCCAGCATTCGAAGAAGCCGTGCAGACTCCGAATGGTTTCACTGCAGTCATCTCGAACTACGACGGCGCCTACGTGTGGGACGCCAGCGTCAACCTTCCGAGCCCCGCGCAAGCATCGATCACGAACGTTGGTGCGGTCTACTCCGTGACGGTGTCCGGGCTCGACCCGGCAACGTCGGCTGTCGCAACGGTGACCACCGAGCGCGAGGGCTACGCCGATGGTTCCGCGGAACTTGCTGATAGTTCCCAGCAAGTTGCGCTGGAGCCGGAACTCGCTACTCCGACCCGCACGGCCGGCGGTTTCACAGCCTTGATCACGAACTACGACGACGACTTCGATTGGGATGCCACGATCAAGGACGGAACGCCGGTCGGGGCTGCCGCCGCGATTACGGAATCCGGTAGCGATCACTTCCTCACTGTGACCGGGCTCGCCCCCAACACCGATGCAACCGCGATCGTCACAACAACACAGGATGGCTACGTGCCGGGTGCGGAAGAAGTCACTGCGACGTCGCTGCTCGCTGCACGGACCCCAACGTTCGGGCCAACGGTCCAGACCGACGACGGATTCACGGCAGCCATCACCAACTACGACGGTGACTTCGTTTGGGATGCAAGCATCACGAGCATGCCGGTTCCTGGTGGAGCAACGGCCGAGGTGGACGAAGTCAGTGGCACGCACTACTTGATCGTGTCCGGGCTCGCCGCGGACGTCACGGTGACCGCAACGGTGACGGCGACCCAAGACGACTACGCGCCAGGATCGGCGGCGGTAATTGCGTCGTCGCTCAAGTCAGCCCTCACTCCGGAGTTCGGCACGATCACTCGCACTGACGGCGGTTTCACCGTTCCCGTCACGAACTACGACGACGCGTTCGATTGGCCCGCAACGTGGAATGGCGGCTCGACAGAGGTCGGTTCCGATGGTGTCTTGGTTGTCACGGGCCTTGCCGATAGCGAAGAGGTCACCGTCACTGTCGAGGCAGTGCAGGACGGCTACGTCACCGGTAGCAATACCGTCATCGGCGAGGCAGCCGAAACCGAACTCACCCCGGAGTTCGGCACCCCGACGGCGACAGACGGCGGCTTTACCGTTCCGGTCACCAACTACAGCGGCGATTACGTATGGAACCTCTCGGCGACGGCGGGCACAGCGGTACTCAATACGTCCGGCAACCCTGTGTTGGTGGTCGTGACCGGTCTCTCGGTTGGTCAGAGCTCGACGGTGACCGCTACGACCACCCGCACGAACTACATCACTGGCAGCAACACCGTCACCGGGATGTCGCTTCAGGCATCTCTCACTCCGACGTTTGGCGCGGTCTCGCGGACACCTGAAGGCTTCACCGCACTGATTACGAACTACAACAGCGACTACGTCTGGGATGCATCGAGCACCGTCGGCGACGCAGAGGTTGTTGGCGATGGTCAGACTGCATCCGTTGTCGTCACTAACGTTCCGACGGGTGGCGCCACCGCAACTGCGACTGTGACCACGACGCGCACCGGCTACTTCGACGGTTCCGCGAACGTCACTGGTCGCTCAACGCTGGCAGCGTTGACGCCGCAGTTCGCGACGCCAGAACGTGGTGTTAACGGCTTCACGGTCCAGATCACCAACTACGACCCCGACTACACCTGGTCGGCCGACCTAGAGAACGGCCTGCCCGCGGGTGCATCGGCTGCGATGACGACTCAAGGTCCGAACCACTTCGTGACCGTGACGGGCCTTGCCGATGGCGCGGACGCTACGGCGATCGTCACAACAGTCGTGCCCGGTGATCCTGAGGTGAATGCGTCGGCGGGTGTTGAGTCGGCGGCGTTGGATGCGCCGTTGGTGCCGACATTCGGTACGGCTGTGCCGACCGATGGCGGATTCACGGTTCCGATCACGAACTACTCCGGTGACTACGAATGGGATCTGTCGCCATCCGCGGGTTCTGCATCGATTGATACCTCCGGTACTCCGACCTTGGTCGTCACGGGCTTGTCCGTCGGTCAGACGTCGGTCGTGACGGTGACCACGACGCAAGAGGGCTTCCAGGATGGGTCTGCGCAGGCAACTGGGATGTCATTGCAAGCGGCGTTCAACCCGACGTTTGGCGCGGTCACTCGCACTGATGGTGGGTTCACGGCCCCGATCTCGAACTACGTCGCAGGGTTCACCATGATTGCTTCGATGGACCCCGATATTCAGGATGCCTCAGCGGTCGTCAGCGGTTCTGGAGTTCTGACCGTCACTGGTTTGCCAGACGGTCAGCAGATTCAGGTTACCGTTGCTACCTCCCAGGCCGGCTACTTCGACGGCACCGGCACAGTCAACGGTGCCGCGCTCGATGCCGCGTACAACCCGGAGTTTGAGAACGTCACAGCGACCAATGACGGATTCACCGCAGAGGTTTCCAACTACGAGGCGGGATACGAATGGAGCGTGGAAGCAGATCCTGGAACTGCGTCCATCAACTACGACGCCAACCCTGTGTTGTTGACCGTCACCGGCCTCACTACCGGACAAAGCTCGACGGTGACAGTTGGCACCACCAAGTCGACCAGCCTCCCGGGCGCCGGTTCGGTTACGGGGACGGCGACGCAAGAAGCGCTGACGCCGGCCTTCGGTACGGTCGTTCGCAACGAGACCGGATTCACCGTTCCCATTACGAACTACTCGGAAGACTTCACGTGGAATGCGAATGCAACCGAGGGAACCGCATCAGTCGTACCCGTCGACGCCACCACGGCCAACCTCGTTGTCACGAACCTGCCCGGTAGTGAGCTGTCAACCGTGACGGTGACGACTAACCGGACCGGCTTCTTCGGTGGTTCCGCGCAGGTCACCGGTCGTTCCACCTTGAAGGCTCGCACTCCAGTGCTCGGCGAGCCGGTTCGCGACGTCGAGAAGTTCACCGTAGAAATCGACAACTACGACCCGGACTACGAGTGGGTAGCCACAATTCAAACTGGTGGACCAGCAGGTGCTGTGGCTGACATCGACGAGGTGTCGGGAACTCACTACGCGGTTGTCACGGGCTTGGCCGATGGCGAAGAAGCGACGGTCGTCGTCACCACGACGGCGATTGGCGCTCCGTCCGTCACCGCGTCAGCGACCAAGACGTCGTCGGCGTTGAATGCAGCGTGGGTGCCAGCGTTCGGTGTGGTAACACCAACTGATGGTGGGTTCACGATCGAGATCACCAACTATGACGATGACTTCGACTGGACTCCTGTAGCGGCGCCCGGTTCTGCAAGTATCGACACAAGTGATCAAGTCGATCTACTGGTGGTCACTGGGCTCGGGGTCGGTCAGGAATCAACCGTGACCGTGACGACAACTCGGAGCGGCTACCAGACCGGGTCGGCGCAGGAAACGGGGACGTCACTACAGGCTGCGTTCAATCCGACGTTTGGGACAGTCACCCGCACTGATGGTGGGTTCACGGTTCCGATCACGAACTACGTCGCAGGGTTCACGTTGACTCCTTCGATGGATCCCGTTGTTCAGGATGCCGAAGCGGAAGTCAGTGATTCTGGAGTTCTGACCGTGACCGGCTTGCCAGCTGGTCAGCAAGTTCAGGTCACCATTGCTACCGCCCAAACCGGCTACTTCAACGGCACCGGGACAGTCGAAGGCGCGGCTTTGAACGCTGCCCTGCCGCCTGTCCTTGGCACTCCAATCCCAGGCAACCGGAGCATCACGGTTCCGATTGACAATTACGATGAGCTGTACTCGTGGACGCCAAGCGCAACCGTTGGTACTGCAGTCGTCAACACAGAAATGAGCCCCGTCTCGATTGTTGTCACCGGCCTCGGTCCGGAGGAAACAACGTTGGTCAATGTGGTCACCACGCGGGAGGGCTACCTGAGTGCGACCTTGGCCGAGCCTGTCGAGGGAACGTCCGATACCGGTGGCCAACTCAATCCGGTCTTCGGCACCACGGTTGCGACCGGTGACGGTCTCATCGCTCCGATCACCAACTACGACCCTGACTTCACCTGGGCAGCCTCGTCGTCCTTTGGTGACGCGGAGGTCGTTGAGGGCGAAGGCGATGAGTCGGGAACCTGGTTCCTCGTTGTGACCGGGGTTGATCCGGTGACATCGGTAGTCGCCACTGTGACGACGACTCGACCGAAGTACGACCAGGGCAGCGCATCAACAAGTGCAACCACCCTGAAGGCAGCACTCGTTCCGCAGACGCAAAACCCGTCGGCGCTCAGTGGCGCGTACACCGTCGAGATCGCTGGGTACACGTCGGCGTACCAATGGCGCGCGGAGACCGATTCTGGTGAATGGCCGATCGATGATCAGGGCCTCGTTCGAGTCACCGGACTCACGCCGGGTCAGACGGAAACGCTGAGGATCTACAGTGTCCGTCCCGGCTACGGAGTCGGCGTCACGGAACTCACCATCGCGCCGCTCAACGCCGCACTCACCCCGCAGTTCTCCGGGTACACCCCAGTGCTCGGCGGCTTCAGCACCCAGATCACCAACTACGACAGCGCGTACACGTGGACGGCGTCGGCATCCCCGGGTCAGGCGACCGTCAACAGTGCAGGTTTGGTGACGGTCACCGGCCTCGGATCGGGAACGGGCAGCACGGTGACCGTCACCGCAAGCCGCACCGGCTACGAGTCGGGCACGTCGTCGAGCACCGGTAAGGCGCTCGTTCAGATCCCGCCGGCTGCACCGCCATCAGCACCAAGGGTTGTCCAGGTCAAGGCCGTCAGTGGTGGAAAGGCGAAGGTCACCTGGGCGCCCACGAGCTATGGCGGAGCGCCGATCGACAACGCGAAGGCAACGTGCAAGGCCGGAAGCTCGAAGAAGCACAAGAGCGGAACCGCAAAGACGTTGACAGTCGCCAAGTTGAAGAAGGGCAAGAAGTACACCTGCACCGTCAAGGTCGAGAACATCTTCGGCTGGAGCGCAACCTCGAACAAGGTGAAGGTGAAGGCCAAGTAGGCAACAGCCTGGTCGGGAATGGCCCCTGGCGGGCCACAATCGACCAGGCTGCGCGTTTCCCACAACCCCCAAACCTGGCGGGGGTTTCCACAGGGGGTGGGGTTTTGGGGGAGGTGGGGGAGTAAGGGCGCGCAGAGTGGGGGGTGTGCGTGGGGGCGAGGGGTTGGTGCGGTGGGCGATCGCGCATGCCGGAGTGTTCACGCGCGGTCAGGCGCTCGAGCGCGGGGTCACGTCGAAGGTATTCCGCGGTGCGCGCGGCCGCGGCGAGATCCTCCCGTTCCAAGGGGTCTGGATCCTGGCGAACCACCCGCCGACGTTCACCTCCCGATGCTGGGCCGCCTTGTTCCAAGCCGGTCCGGGTTCCAGAGTCACTGGAACCTCGGCACTGCGCCTCTACGGGCTCGCGACCGAATCTCCCGAGGTCGTCATCTCGGTGCCACCGGATCGAAACCGTCGACTACCGGGTGTGCGACTACTCCGGGACTTCGCTGCCGAACCGAAGGCGACACAGGTTGGTGGTGTTCCGTGCGCCTCCCGACACCGTGCCGTCGTTGATGCGCTGCGACTCAACAGCCCCCAAGCTGGACGCGGCATCCTGCACGAGGCGCTGCGTTTGGGGTGGACGGACCCGGCTCGCCTCGCGATGGCTTGCGCCGAGCTGAGGGCCCACCGAGGACTCGTCCTACTGCGCGCGCATGCGGACTACGCAGCGAGCGGGAGTCGCGCAGAGTCTGAACGCGAACTCCAACTGCTTCTGAAACGGGCCGGGATCAAAGGCTTCGAGTTCAACCGACCGATCCACAACGCCAAGGGCCGTTTGATCGCAATTGGCGACTGCGTCAACGTTGAGCTCCAGCTGGTCATCGAAGTTGATGGCCAGGCGTGGCACACCGCTCCCGACCGCTTCACTCGTGACCGTGCCCGTCAGAACGACCTGGTCGACGCCGAGTGGGAAGTCATCCGCCTCACCTGGACCCACCTGGTGGACACCCCCCAAGACACCCTCGCCCGCATAGCCCGCGCAATCGACCGCCGACGCCGCAGGGTCAAGCCGACAGGACGGTCGGGAATGGCCCCTAGCGGGCCACAATCGACCGGGCTCCATCGGGAATCCAATACTGGTCGCGAGTGAATAGCTTCACGACTTCTCGGGGGGAATTGGAACGGTTGCTTCGTTAGTGTTCCGAGCATGCGCGTGGCCAGTTTGATCCTCGGGATTGTGTTGACGGTGTGGACCGTCCTCGCGGTGATTCAGGCAATGCTGATCCCGAGTGGTCCGGGTCCCCTCATCACGCGCGTTGTCGGTCGCTGCGTTCGCGTCATGGCCTACGCGCCGTTGGCGATGATCCGCACGTACTCGCGGCAGAACAAGTGGCTCGCTGGTGTTGCACCGATCTCGCTACTGATTCAACTCGTTGTGTACCTGACGATTTTGATCTTCACAACAGGCCTGATCGTCTTCGGCACAACTGATCTGACATTCATAAACTCCCTGTATCAATCCGGCTCGACGCTGACCACCCTCGGCATCGTTGAACCCGTCAACGTCGCCAGCACGATCACAACGTTCATCGCCGCATTCCTTGGGCTGGTTGTGATCGCGATCTTCATTGGCTACCTCATGGCGATCTATGGCGCGCTCGTGAGCCGCGAGAGTCAGATGGCTCGCCTATCGATTCTTGCCGGGGAGCCCGCGTGGGGCCCGCAGATTCTTGCCCGCGGACATGTCCTTGGTTTGCCCGCGAACCAAGCCCCGCGATATAGCGATTGGATCGACTGGACGTGTGACGTCCGGTTGAACCAACGGGTCAATCCGATCCTGAGTGACTTCCGCTCGACCGCAGAGTTGCGCCACTGGGTCATCGCGATGCTCGCAGTCATGGACGCAACGGCACTGCGAATCTCGTTCGATCCAGAACATGTTGATCCTGACGCTCTGCAGCTACTCGTGGAGTGCTGCGTAACGCTGTCAATCCTGGACGGCAGCACTACCCACGCGCACAACTGGGGGAAGCAAGACGAGATCCGCCGAGCCATCACCTCTGACAGCAAGTCACCCACCGACGGTGGATTGTCCAGCGATGAGTGGCACGCCGGAATCAATGCGCTGCAGCTCGTCAACTACCCCTTGCCGATTGACCTGGACGCAGCACGCGAGCGGTTCTTGACCATTCGACACATCTACATCGATCAGATCTACGCGTTTGCCAAACAACTCCACGCAGTCCCGGCGCCGTGGTCCGGCACACGCACTCCGGCAGTCGACACGATCTGGCCTGAGCTTGCCCGGTCGCAGGAGACCCGATGAACTCGACTCTGCTCACCGAAGTCCCGCACCCCGTCGAGACGCTGCCAGTGTGGTTTCAGCTCGCGGCGATGACGATCAACACGATGTTTGGGGCCGCACTCGCGCGAAGCCGCAACGTACCCATCTTCGGCACCATCTTTGCCGGTCTTCTCGTCGGTTTTGGTGGCGGCATGGTCCGCGACATGCTGCTCGGTTTAGAACCGGTCGCGATCTCCATTTGGTACTTCCTGCCGGTCGGAGTGGTGGGCGCTGTGGCCGGTGCACTGCTCTTCAGCAAGATCGTCACTGTCGACAAGGTGGACGTGCTGCTCCACGGCGCAGTGCTCGGGCTGCTCGTCACCATTGGCGCGCAAAAGGCGATCTCCTACGACGCCCCGTTGTTCTCCGCCATGGCCCTTGGCGTCATCACCGCGTCTTTCGGCGGCATGCTGGCCGATGTGATGTCCGGGCAGCGCGCGACCATCGCCAAGCAAGCGCACTGGGTGGCGTCTGCGCTCGTAGTTGGTTCGACGTTGTTCGTCGCGATCTCGATCACAACGAACTTCTGGATCGCGACGCTCGCGTCGATGGTGTCGGTCTCGTTCCTGCTCTACTACAGCCAGAAGCGCAACTGGCCCTCGCCACATTGGCCCCACGAAAGCCTCAAAACGACCTAGTTCACCTGCCCATTCACGCACGACTTTTTCAAGGAGCCCGCGATGCCGCGACCGACCGAACCCTTCAAAGTTGCTGCCGTTGAATTCAACCCGGAGATGTTCGAACTTGAGCGCAACATCGAGCGTGCGTGTGAGGTCGCGAGGGAAGCGGCGGCGAATGGCGCCCGTCTAATCGTGCTGCCAGAGACCGCGATGTCGGGCTACATCTACAAGGACCGTGCGCAGTTCTTGCCGTACATGGACACCGTTCCGGGCAAGGCGACCGACGCGCTTGAGAAGGTCACGGCCGAGTTCAACTGCTACATCGCAACTGGGATTGCCGAGCATGATCCGACGACTGGACTGACGTACAACACCGGTGCACTTGTTGGACCCGATGGCTACATCGGCAAGTATCGCAAGGTGGGCCTGAACCCGTCGGACATCCTGTGGTTCGTGCCCGGAAACACGGGCCACCCGGTCTTCGAAACCGAACTCGGCAACATCACGATGATCATCTGCTACGACGACACGTACTGGGAGCCGGGTCGACTCCCCGCTATCAAGGGCGCAGACATCATCGCGTACATCTGCTGTTCTGATCGGGTGCTCGTTGAGCTCGAAGAAGAAGCGAAAGGAAACCACTCGACTATCGCCGCGGTCCAGCAACTGTCGACGTGGAATGGCTTGGCTATGGTCGCCTCCGATCGCAACAATGCCGAGACGAACCCGAC
>JBAYVO010000040.1:0-12841 GCA_041674545.1 Candidatus Nanopelagicales bacterium
GCGGTGACCACCGTTGCCGCGATCGCTGAGCACTGGTCGGTCAATCCGCCCAGTTGCCTCAAGGCAGGTGGGCTGGCAGTCCGCGAACTGAACGTCGTTTCCGAACTCATTGGGACCGACGAGCTCACTGCCGCGTTCTGGATCGAACTCGCGAGCCAGGCGCGCCTGATTGGCCGTGAAGACTCGCAGAACGCGTTCTTCGCCCCGACCGTGTACTACGACACGTGGCGGCTACTCGACCCAGGCCATCAGTGGGCACCGGTGGCCGCGGCGTGGCTGCGGATGGACCGTGATGTTGATGGAATGACCAGCGGCGTCGGAGAACGGTTGTCTGTGCTTGGCGAAGTGCCGTCCCATGCGTGGCGCCCCGAACTGCGTTCGGCAGTCCTGCAGGTCTTGAACGAGGTTCCCATCGGCGAGGTGTGCGAGTTCCCGGAGCTCTTGAACGCGCTGGCCGTTAGGCGTCCGCGTGCCCAGGTCGATCGTCTGCGGTTCATGGCAGAAGCAACGTTGCGTGAGGCGGACTTGCTCGGCATTGTTGCGCGCGGGTCGATCACTGGTCTCGGTCGTGCGCTGACTGATCACCGGGTGCGCGAAGAACAATTGGCTGCCGTCGCAAGCTCTATCTTGCCGCCGGTTGCCGAGGAATTTGTCGCCCAGGCGGACCTCACACTGGTGGTCCCTGGACCCCCGAGCCCCGCCCTGCGCCAACTGCTGAACCTCGTCGCAGATGTGGAGTCAACAGGCGGTGCTGCGGTGTTCAGAGTGACGGCCGAGAGTGCGGCTCGCGCACTTGCTGGGGGCTTGAGTCCCGCGGACCTGATCGCCGAGCTCAAAACCAAGAGCGCAACACCGTTGCCGCAGCCGCTTGAGTACTTGATCAATGATGCTGCGCGCCGCCACGGAGGCGTACGGGTCGGATCCGCGATCTCGTGGATTTCTTCTGATGATGAAGCGCTCGTCGCATCAATGTTGACGGACCCGCGTGGAACTGAGTTGGGCTTGACCCGGATCGCACCTTCCGTCATCGTCAGTACTGCTAGTGGTGACGAATTGCTCGCTTTCGCGGCGTCCTTGGGACACATTCCGACGTTGGTCGGCGAGGGCGGGGAGTCGATCGCGGTCACGCGTCCGGCACACCGAGCCCCTGACCCGATGCTGCCCGTTGAGGCGGGGATCGACGAGGTATTTGTTGCCGCGCTCGCCACCGCCTTGCGGCGCAGCGAACTTGATGAGCCACCGGGCATTTCGATCGCAGCACCTCATGAGCTTCCGCGGATGCCCACGGCCGCGACCGCACAGGTACTGCGCCGCGCACAGACCACGCAGATGCCGGTGTGGGTTGGCTACGCCGACAACGCAGGGTCGATGAGTCGGCGCTTGGTTGATGTCGTTGCCGCCGACGGGGGCGCGATTAGCGCGTTCGATCACAGCCACGGCCGAATCCGCACGCTGGTGCTCTCGCGCATCACAGGTGCCGTCCTGGCCGACGACGTAAACCTGCCTCCGATCGACGAGAACTACGACACAGCGAAGGAGCGGCAATGACAGACGGCCCCCTCATTGTCCAGAGCGACAAGACCCTCCTACTCGAAATCGACCACGAACTTGCCGAAGATGCGCGCAAGGAGATTGCTCCCTTCGCCGAACTAGAGCGAGCACCCGAGCACATCCACACCTACCGACTCACTCCGCTTGGCCTGTGGAACGCTCGCGCGGCCGGGCACGACGCGGAGGGCGTGATTGACACCTTGCTGCGGTACTCGCGCTACGCGGTGCCACATGCGCTCCTCGTGGACATTGCAGACACGATGGAGAAGTACGGGCGACTGCGACTCGTTGATGATCCGGTGAATGGGCTCGTCATGGTCTCCAACGATCTGTCGGTCCTTGAAGAGGTGTTGCGCTCCAAGCGAACTGCCGGAATGTTCGGCGATCGGATTGATGATCTGACGATCGCAGTCCATCCGAGCGAGCGAGGCCACCTCAAGCAGTCATTGTTGAAGATCGGTTGGCCGGCCGAGGATTTGGCTGGCTACGTCGACGGCGAAGCGCACGACATCGACCTGGCCGAAGACGGGTGGACGCTGCGCGACTACCAGCGCCAAGCCGCGGAGGGCTTCTGGCACGGCGGATCCGGCGTGGTAGTTCTGCCATGTGGTGCTGGCAAAACCATCGTCGGCGCGGCCGCGATGTCGATGGCGAAGGCAACCACGCTCATCTTGGTCACCAGCACGGTGTCCGCGCGGCAATGGCGCGACGAATTGATCCGGCGGACCTCGCTCACCGACGATGAAATCGGTGAATACTCTGGCGCGCGAAAGGATGTGCGGCCAGTCACGATCGCGACGTACCAAGTCCTCACTTCCCGGCGCAAGGGTGTCTACCCCCATCTCGACCTATTCGACACTCGTGACTGGGGTTTGATCATTTACGACGAGGTTCATCTGCTTCCGGCGCCGGTGTTCCGGTTCACAGCTGATCTGCAGGCCCGACGCCGCCTTGGATTGACGGCCACGCTAGTTCGCGAAGATGGCAACGAGACCGAAGTTTTCAGCCTGATCGGGCCGAAACGCTACGACGCACCCTGGCGCGAAATTGAGGCGCAGGGCTGGATCGCGCCTGCCGATTGTGTTGAAGTCCGGGTCAGCATGCCCGACAGCGACCGATTGGCGTACGCGACGGCCGAACAGCAAGACCGGTACCGCCTCGCGGCGACGGCCAAAGAAAAGATCCCCGTCGTCAAGCGCCTCCTTGCCAAGCACCAGGGTGAGCCGACCCTGGTGATCGGGCAGTACCTCGATCAGTTGGCAGACCTCGCTGAAGAACTGCAGTGCCCAGTCATTACCGGCGAGACGAAGCTCAAGGAGCGTCAGTCGCTCTATGACCAGTTCCGTCACGGAGATCTGCCGGTGCTCATCGTGTCGAAGGTGGCGAACTTCTCGATTGACTTGCCTGACGCGTCCGTTGCTATTCAAGTCTCGGGTTCGTTTGGCTCACGCCAAGAGGAGGCCCAGCGGCTTGGCCGGATCCTGCGGCCAAAATCGGATGGTCGGACGGCGCACTTCTACACGATCGTGGTGCGCGACACCGTTGATGCTGAGTTCGCTGCGAACCGGCAACGCTTCTTGGCTGAACAGGGCTACCCGTACCGAATCCTTGACGCAGAGGACCTCGACTCCTAGCTCGCTACTCGCTGTATTGATCACCCTCGGACTTGCAAGTCCACCAGCGGGTGGGTAAATCTGCGGCATGAAGTTTCGTCGGGTTGTTGTCACTGTTGCTACTTCGGGTGTCGTTGCCTCTGGGATCGCGTTGGCGGCTCCGCCAGCGATCGCGGGGGAGTGTTCGAACCAAACCGGCGGGAACAACAACCGAGTGATGTGGACAGGTTCGTCCTATACCTGTGCGTACACGGCGAGCAACGGCGACAACAAGATTGGTGCGTTCGCTACTGAAGTGTGGACCTCAAGTACTGCGCCCGGCTACGAGAAGCGATTCAAGTGTCAGCGCAACTCCGGTGGTGTGAGTATCTCCAGCGCGTACACCAATAGCGGCGGAACAAACATCGGGTCGTCGATCACGTACACGGCCTTCAACACCAAAGACGGTTCCCGTCATTGGACCGGCGCCGTGCTGTGGAACACCCCCAAGGGTGGCGAGGGTGCAGCGAGTCAGTTCCGGGACAACTGCGACGGCTACACGGTGAAGTCGAACCTGTTCTACGTCCCAAAGGTCTCGATGAGCGGGCCTACGTCTATCCCGAGCAACACCAACGGCAGCTACCAAATCACGGTTAGCACTCCCGACGGGGGCGGTCCGGCGACCGGTTCCGTTTCGTTGTTCCACCAAGCCTCCACCAGTCAAGCAAAGCCCAATCCACCGAGTCGTCGCTGCGACGGAACCGGGGTCGCGACGAGTGACGTACTCGTCGGGCAAGCCGCATTGGTCAACGGCACTGCAACGATCTCGAACGTTTGGTACGGGCCATCGCAATACAAGCTCTACGCGGTGTACGCCGGGCAACCGCTCGGCGCAGGGGGAGTTCCGGCCTACTGCGCCGCACCACCCGTTGAGGGCCTAACGGCGGGGATCTCGAACAGCATCTTGCTTTCGTCCGGTATGGAAGTTGGCGGTCGATCGGATGCAGCGGTCAGCGCCGCTAAGCCGCGCGGCGACTTCAAGGCAAGCCTTCCCAGGCTCCGTACGGTGAACTCGCAAGCGACCGCCCCCGACATGGCGAAGGCTTCTTGCCCGACGGGCTGGCTTCCGATGCAGGCCAATGCAGGCTCGTCAACGGTGGTCATTCCGGACTCCGCGGTTGTTCCGACGAAACGGGGTGCCTACCTGCGTGACAATGCCGTTCCTGCGGGAACAGTGCTGAACCTGCAGGTCGTGTGCCGACCGAAGGGTGCGTCGGTAGTCAAGATCAAACGTTCCGTCTTCGGTTCGCAGTACAACGACCAGCTTTCCTCAGGCCGCGGCGACTCTGTGATCTTCGGTGGGCTTGGCAAGGACCGGATTGCGGTCCGAAACTCCGGTTCGGTTGCCTTGGGAGGCGGCGGTGCAGATCAAATTGCAGTGTCCGCTGCAGGTGCGGCCGCCAACGGCGGCTCGGGTCGTGACGTACTGGTCGCAACCAACAAGGGCATTGTGCTCCTCGTCGGAGGCTCCGGTCGCGATCGCCTCGTGGGTGCCAAGGGAGGTCGTACAAAGATCAATGCTGCTGATGGTCGCCCCGGAGACGTCGTTCGTTGTCAGGGAAAGAGCAACCAGGTGATTGCCGACCCAGGTGATCGCCTGGTTGGCAAATGCCAGGTCGTCACCCCGAGTTCTTGACTTCGGCTCGGTTTCCCCGCCGATAGTTCCTCCTGCGGCGCTACTTGCTCGGCGGGACGAGTCGGAACAGCCAGAGTCCGCGGTCTTGGTCGGCCGCAGTCCCGCGCGCGGTAACCGCGAGCAAGAAGCCACCAGGCGGTGTCGCGACGTTGGCGGGGTAGGTGAAGCGGAAGTACGACTCGCTGATCGGGCCCTGAGACAACGGCTCCCCACCCACAGACGGCACCCAGGTCGCTTCCACCAGGGGTTCGTCAACATTGATCCCTAGCACGTCGCCAGGCGTGACTTCGAGCGTAGGGATGCTGTCCGCCGGCTGATTGGTTGCCTGCGCGATGCAATCCTTCACCGCCTGGGGGACGGTGGTGTCAGGCGCCCAACAAGTAGCGGGACGAACAACGCTCGAGGTGCCGGACCATACCGTGACTTCGGGAGTCGGCTTAGTGCAGCCAGCAAGCGTTAGGACCGAGACGCCAGCAATTCCTGCGGCGAGAACCTGCAGCTTCACGGTGTCGTCTCCACTCCATCGTTTGGGGTTGTTTCATTTGCTTCGTCGTTGGTATCGGACGCTTCGGTGGCGTCAGGAAGATCGTCGGCAGTGGCGGGCACGTCGCTGACCTCTGCGACCAGTTCTGCGGCCTCGTCCTCGATCGAGTCGATGAGGGCTTCGTCGGGCGCCTCCAACTCTGCGTCCGTGAGTTCTTCAGTGTCGAGGCCGTCCGGCGAAAGGTCGTCGACAACAAGGTCAACAACGACGATTGGTGGCGGTTCCGGTTCGGCCTCGCTGTGCGCACCACAGCCGTGGTCGAGTGCGACGACGCTGCCATCAGACGGGGAAAACTCGTTAGCGCACAGGCCAAATGCCCGCCCGAGCGGCCCCGTCATCGCAATGAGGAACCCGCAGGTCGAGCATTGGTCTGTTGCAGACTTCGCGATCGGCGAATCTGGACCGTTGTCCCCGGCCGCCCAGCGGTCCGCAGCGGCCTCACGGCCTTCCACAGAGAGCACGCGGACGCGTCCCAAGCCGAGTTCCCAGCCCAATGGCTTGAGGTCATCGTCTTCGGTGTCGTCGAGGTCCACGCCGGTGTAGCCAGGCAAGAGGCGAGGATCGTCGGGTGCAGTCGGGAGTACGTCGCCCACCCCGAGGTCGCCGGCTTTGACGCGTTCATCCCATGGCAGCCATTGGGGGGATAGCAGTGACCCGTTGCCCGGAAGTAGCACGGTTTCGTTGACGGTGACGACATCGCTGTCGGGAACTCGGGTGACGTTGACTGCCCAACGCCAGCCAACGTAGCCCGGGTTGTTGCATGCAAAAAGATGTGTCGCGACGAGTTCAGCCTCGGCTACGACTTCGAGGTGTTCGCCGATCGCGTCGTTCGAAATGTCCTGAGTGAGGACTTCGCGCGCGAGCTCTACAGCTGCTGCGAGCTGCGGGTCTACCACGAGGTGGGCGGATTCAGTCACAGGCGCCATCATCCCCTACCGCGCTGTTCGTCCGGCAGCCCGGTAGGCCGCACGGCGACGCGTGGTGTACGCAATACCTAAGATCCCCATCACCGCGCCAGCCAAGCACGTCCACAGCCACCAGGTGCTGCCACTTTCTGCCAGCGCGGAGCGGAAGACGAGGAGGACCACGAAACCGAGCGCGAAACATGCGGTTCCCGCGATTGCCGCGGTAACGCCGTCCACATCGAGCGGTTTCGTTGACGCGACGAGGGAATTGATTTGTTCGGAATCGGTGGCCACACCCCAAGGCTAACGCCGGGCGTATGGTTACGCGTGTGGATCCCCGATCGCGTCGACTAGCAACCTTGCTCGTTCTCTTTGGCCTCGTCGCGGTCGTGGTGATCGCGGCCTTGTTCCGATAGCCGCGACTCGCGCCTATCGCGGCACTTCGCAGACTGACTTATTGCGGTTTCGGTCTAGGTGCTTGAGCTGCAGGTATACGTGTTTGCAGACGAAGGGCCGCTGGTAGCCAGCCTTGACCGCGCGTTTGGCCGCCTTTTTCGACTTTGCGATTCCTTCTGGGTGCTGAGCTCGCAGCTGCCCACAGGTGGATACCCCGCGTGCCATCGACTCGGCGGATGCCGGACTTGCTGGGGCCGCCAATACGCCGACTCCGACTGTTAGTCCGCTTGTCAGCATCGTTGCTGCAAGGACGCGCATTGGTCGCTTCATAAGTGGTGTCCGATCTACTCAGGGGAGGTGAATGGACTCGAAACCCGAGTAGTAGTCGGCGTATTCCATCGACGCACAGCTTTGTTGCGTGCGCCTAGTCTGGTCCAGCTTCGCCGATCGGCGGGCCTTGCAGGGTTGGCGTGCTAACGGCACCGTTTTGCACTGGTGGTTTGGTTTGTTCCGGTGGTGGCGGCGTCGCCGTGGTCTTAGTCGGCGTTGGCGTGGGGGTGCTCGTCGTACGCGTGGGTGTCGGAGTCGGGGTGCGTGTTGGAGTCGGCGCTGTGGTGGTGCGTGAAGGCGAAGCACTCGTGGTGCTGGTACTGGGTGTTGGTGTTGGCGACTTGCTTGCGTTGGCCGCCCAGACCGCGCCGCCGACGAGGCCAAGCAGTGCTGCGAGCACGATGCCGCCGATTACCCATCCCATGATTGAACGTTTGGGCTCTTCGCCCAGCGGGTCGCCAGGACCCCCTGGTCCACCTGGAACTGGCGGGTAGCTGCCTGGCGGGTATCCACCGGCGGGTGGGTATCCACCAGTAACCGGGTACGCGCCCGGTGGGGGCATGACCTGTGTCGGATCTATCGCTGGCTGTTCTGCAGTCGGCGGTCCTGCCGGTGGCGGGTTAACCGCTGGAATGCCATGGGGTTCAGTGGGGTCACCCGGACCGATCGGATTCGACATACCTGACAGGCTATGCCCTGTGACCCATCGTTTGGCAAGGAGTGTCGGTGCAACGATCTCGGCGTGTCTGCTCATGACAGTTGCGGCTTGTGCGCAAGGTGAGACCGCCACTACTGACCTGCCTGCCGAATCACGAGGTCCGTTCGTCGAGGCGCCTTCCGGTCCTGAGGAAGTGTGTCGGGTCGCTGACCCGCGACTGCCAGAGATCAGCGGCCTCGCGGCATCGACGCAGCACCCTGGCATTCTCTGGACTCACAACGACTCAGGTGACCGTGCCCAACTCTTCGCCCTCGATGCGCTTACCTGCGAGGTGAAGGCTGTGATTCGCCTGCGTGGCGTGGACGCGTGGGACACCGAGGCAGTCGCCGTCGGCCGTGATGCGAACGACAAACCGGTGTTGTGGTTCGGCGACATCGGCGACAACACCGCGACTGCTTCTAGCGTGCGGCTGTATCGGCTCCCCGAACCTGCGCAGATCAAAGATCAAACCCTGACCGTGGCGGCGACGATCACCGTGAAATACGCAGACGAGCCTTACAACGCAGAGGCACTGTTGGTTGAGCCTTCGCCGGAAGGTCGGATCTGGATCGTCACGCGGCGCCAAAGCGCACAAGGTGCGTATTACGAGCTCCCGGCCTCCGCATGGGGAAGTTCGACGACCGTCACCGTGCGCGCTGTGGGTAGTGTTCCCGCGCTCACCACTGACGCCACCTTCGCGCCCAACGGCGAGGTATACGCGTTGCGTACGTACTTTGGTGCGACACAGTTCGACGGAACGCCGCCGGGGAACAACTCGCAGTCGATCGATGTGGGATTCACTGGTCAGAGTGAAGCGCTGACGTACAGCTACGACTCACGCTTGTTGTACACGATCAGCGAAGGCGTAAACCAACCGTTGATTAAAGTGCCGTTGCCCTAACGCAAGCGCTAGGGCAACGGCACTTTAATCAACGAGTTAGAGCTGTTCGACGACCCAATCGATGCAGGCAGTGAGTGCCGCAACATCGGCGGGATCGACTGCTGGGAACATCGCGATGCGGAGCTGGTTGCGTCCGAGCTTGCGGTACGGCTCGGTGTCGACGATGCCGTTAGCGCGCAGCGTCTTGGCGACGACAGTCGCGTCGATCGCGTCATCGAAGTCGATCGTGCCGATGACGTTCGAACGCTTCGCCGGGTCGGACACGTATGGAGTCGTGTAGGACGTTCGTTCAGCCCAGCCGTAGAGGTTCCCGGCAGACTCCGCTGTCCGCGAAGTCGTCCATTCGAGTCCACCGTTGGTGTTGAACCAATCAACTTGCTCTGCCATCAAGAACAGCGATGAGATCGACGGGGTGTTGTAAGTCTGGTCCAGACGGGAGTTGTCGATTGCCGTCTGCAGATTCAAGAAGTCGGGAATCCACCGGTCGCTGGCATTGATTTTTGCCGCTCGCTCGATCGCCGCTGGCGACATGATCGCGAACCACAGGCCGCCGTCAGAGGCGAAGTTCTTTTGGGGCGCAAAGTAGTAGGCATCGGTCTGCGAGATGTCGATCGGAAGACCGCCTGCAGCAGACGTCGCATCAACGAACAGCAGGGCACCTTCATCTGCACCGGCAACGCGTGTTGGCGTAATTGCGACACCCGTCGACGTCTCGTTCTGCGGGGTCGCGTAGGTGTCGACACCGGCTTCAGCAACGAACGTGGGTGCGTCGCCAGGATCGCTGGTGTGAATCGTCGGGGTCGCGAGTTGAGGGGCGTCGCCGACTCCCTTGGCGAATTTGCTGCCGAACTCACCGAACGACAGGAACTGCGCGCGATCGTTGATCAACCCAAATGCTGCGATGTCCCAGAACGCGGTCGCGCCACCGTTGCCAAGGACAACTTCGTAGCCCTCCGGCAGATCGAAGAGGTCAGCGAGTCCACTGCGGACACGGCCCACGAGCGACTTCACCGGCTTCTGGCGGTGTGAGGTGCCCATGAGTAGCGGCGCGGCCTCGACGAGTGCGGTGAGTTGCTCGGGACGGACTTTCGAGGGACCTGCCCCGAAGCGGCCATCGGCTGGTTTGAGTTCTGCGGGAATCACAAGTTCAGTCACGGATAAAGGCTAGGCCGCGCGCTCACCGCACGTTCGAGGCGGGGTCTTGCAAATGTGACGCAAAACCCCTGCGGCACCGTCGGATCTGGGCCTCATAGCGCACATCGCCGAGGTGTGGCGGGGGTTGCGATCTACCTGGAATTGGGAGTGTTTATGCGGTGTACCCGGTAGGTGCCATTGTCTCCGGGTTCCAGCCCTTGACGTCTTCGGGCTTGCGAGGCGGTGGGCCCACGTAGCGTGCCGATGGGCGGATGAGACGGCCGGTCTTCTTCTGTTCCATGACGTGTGCGCTCCAGCCTGCAAGGCGGGCACACGTGAACATCGAGGTGAACATGTGGCTTGGGACCTCTGCGAAGTCGAGGACGATCGCCGCCCAGAACTCCACGTTCGTTTCCAGAACGCGGTCTGGACGTCGTTCCCGAAGCTCCGCGAGTGCCGCCTGCTCGAGCGCCTCGGCGACTTCGTAGCGGGGTGCGTCGAGTTCCTTCGCGGTGCGGCGAAGCACGCGTGCACGGGGATCCTCCGCGCGGTACACGCGGTGGCCGAAGCCCATCAGGCGGTCGCCGCTATCGAGGACGTTCTTGACGTACGCGCGGGCGTCGCCAGTGCGTTCGATTTCTTCGATCATGCCGAGTACCCGGCTCGGGGCGCCACCGTGCAGGGGGCCGCTCATCGCGCCGATTGCGCCGGAGATCGCCGCGGCAACATCGGCACCAGTCGAAGCAATGACGCGGGAGGTGAAGGTTGAGGCGTTCATGCCGTGCTCAGCTGCCGACACAAAGTACGCGTCTACGGCCTGTACGTGGCGGGGGTCCGGTTCCCCGCGCCAGCGGACCATGAAGCGCTCAACGACGGACTTTGCCTCATCGATGCGTGCTTCGGGGACCATGGGCTGGCCAAGGCCGCGGGCTGATTGTGCGACGAACGACATCGCCATGACGGAGACGTTTGCGAGGTTGTCGCGCGCTGTTTGATCCTCAATGTCCAAAAGTGGGCGAAGGCCCCACGCGGGAGCGAGCATCGCGATCGCGGACTGTACGTCGACGCGTACGTCGCCAGAGTGAACAGGGATCGGGAAAGGCTGTGCCGGTGGCAGTCCGACGTTGAACTCTGCGTCAACGAGGAGGCCCCAAATGTGACCAAATGAGACGCGACCAACGAGGTCCTCGATATCGACGCCGCGGTATCGCAGCGAGCTGCCCTCTTTGTCGGGTTCAGCGATCTCGGTCTCGAATGCGATGACGCCCTCAAGGCCGGGGACAAAATCTGACATACGTTGACTCCCACTTCATGCGCGGGTGCCGATCTGCTGGTCTAGCAGCCGCACACCCGTGTCGAATTCGAGGCGGTGGCCCCGGCGATTCTCCGGGCAATCTTTGCGCATCGAATTCGCGGGGTTTCAGCGAGGTCGCGCGTTAGCTCTCGCGCAACGACGTGACGACCGAATCAACGCGGTCTTCAACGCTGGTTCCGCGGGCCTTGGCACTCGTGCGCAAGGCGCGGCGCACGGACGTGGGCACCTGCGTCGCAACGCTGATCCGCATATCCGTCCGTGCGCCGGGTTGGGCTCCCTTGCCCTTTTTCTTCTTGCTCTTACCGCTCTTCTTCTTTTTCTTGTCGCTCTTCTTACTGCTCTTCTTGCTGGAGCTCTTTGCCTTACTGGAGCCCTTGTTCGACTTCTTTGACTTCTTTGCCACCGCTTCTGGCCCTTCGGTGTCGGAGCCGCCGGGATTGACGGTCAGAATCGACGTTACTACCGGGTGATCGGTGACCTCGGCAGATGCGCGATTCCGTAGGTCAATCTGGGTGGTTTTCCGATCGTTTGACGCGCTGGTTTGCCCGGTCGCGCGTTTGAGAGTGGTGGTTGCCTGAGGCTGGCCTGCCGCCGGATGGACATCGGCATCGGGTGCCTTGCGCAGGGCTGGGCGAGGGGCTGGATTCGTCATGAACGTGGTCCTTCGTTCGTGCTGGCGGTCACGAGGGCAGGTCGAGCGGACGCCTGCCTGAGGTCGGCGGTGTCGATCGTGGGTCGGAGCTCATCGAGCAGCTTCCCCAGCGCGTTGTTGATATCGGCAGCGCCGTTGCTCGTCCATTGCTGAACAGGTACGCAGGCGCCTTGAGCCTGTTGAATCGCCGCGCGGTCCGGCAGTCCGCCGAGCACGAGATCACCGAACGCGGATCGGAGTTCATCCATGCGGTAGTTGTGCTCCGGCAGCGTCGGGCGGACCCGGTTCGCGACGATGCCGACTGGGCGCAGTTGCGGATTGCCGTGTGTGCTGACAATCGAGACTGCTTCGAGTGCTTGTTCGGCACCGTTGACGGCGAAGAAGGACGGTTCGGTGACGACGAGCGCGTCAGTCGCTGCGTACAGAGCGTTGCGGGTTAGCTCGCCGAGTGACGGAGGGCAGTCGATGAGCACGAGATCGAAGTCGTCCGTCACGCCGGTGAGCGCACGTTTGAGTCGCTGCGAGGAGTCCGGTCCATCGGGCGTCGCGCGGTGTTCGAGTGCTCGTTCGCTCGGCAACAGTTGGATTTGTGAGTCCCACCCGGAGCTGACGATGGCCTCGCTCGCGATTCCTGGGCGCGCGTCGAAGAGCACGTCCGAGCTGGTGAACGGGGTGTGGTGGGGGTCGAGCGAGGCCGTCGAGTTTGCCTGCGGATCGAGGTCGACAACGAGGACGCGCAGCCCGCGTTCCGCGGCCGCCCCGGCAAGGCCGAGCACGACGCTGGTCTTTCCGACTCCGCCCTTGAGTGAGAGCGCTGCGATGATTTGGGTCACTGCGTGATTGTCGCAGTCGTTATTGATTCCTCGGCGGCAACACGGCGAAACGGCGCAGAGCCTCTTGCCGCTCGGCCGCGTGGTCGATGATCGGCTCGGGGTATGTCAGGCCCGCGGGTTCGGCCAACGTACCTCTTACCCGCCATGGTTCGTGCGCGGCAGCGCCAGCGATTTCGGCCAACTCCGGAACCCAACGGCGGACGTAGTCGCCGGATGGGTCAAAGGTCAGACCTTGTTTCACCGGATTGAAGATGCGATGGAATGGGGCAGCGTCGGTACCGCAACCAGCGACCCA
>JBAYVO010000041.1:0-12835 GCA_041674545.1 Candidatus Nanopelagicales bacterium
ATGATGCGCTGCCGACGGTGCAGATCGATGGCGTCGTCTGGGCGCAGGTTGTGGTGGGCAACACCGTTTACGTAGGCGGCAAGTTCACTACCGCGCGTCCGGCCGGATCAGCCCCCGGCACCAACACCACACCTCGCAACAACCTCTTGGCATACAACATCTCGACCGGACAGCTGAGCACCAGTTTCGCCCCGACCCTCAACGGTCAGGTTCTCGGTGTAGCTGCGTCGCCTGATGGTTCGCGGGTGTACGCGGTGGGCGACTTCACCACGGTGAATGGTGAGCGCCGCTACCGGGCGGTGGCCTTGAATTCAACCAACGGATCGGTGGTCAGTTCATTCACACCGGGGATCAACGCGCGCACCCGATCGGTCGTAGCGACCAACGACACCGTGTACCTCGGCGGAATCTTCACGAACGTTAGTGGCGTCACCCGCACACGCCTCGCCGCAGTCCGGGCTTCAACCGGTGCGGTTCTCGATTGGGCGCCATCCGCGGCCGGTGGTGGCAACCAGGTAATGGCTCTCGCGTTGACCCCAGATAGGTCGAAACTGATCGTCGGCGGCAGTTTCACCTCGCTCAATGGCAACACCGCACTGGGGCTTGGCGCGGTCGACCCCGCTACTGGTGCGACCCTCCCGTGGAACGCCGCGAACACGGTGAAGAACTCCGGCTCCGCATCCGCAATCACGAGTTTGGTTGCTGGGAACGATTCGATCTATGGCACCGGATACGTCTATGGCACCGATCCAGGTCTGCCGAAGGGGAATCTTGAAGGCTCATTCTCGGCGTCGGCGAACTCTGGTGATATCCGTTGGGTGAACAGCTGCCGCGGCGATAGCTACGGAACCTTCCCCTTCAATGGTGTGAGCTATTCGGTCGGGCATGCTCATGACTGCCGCGATACCCGTGGATTCGCCCAGACGGTTCCCTGGATCCATCAGCGTGGGATCGCGATGACGGACTATGCGACCCAGACGAGTCGCAGAACCATCGACCCCGAGTATTTCAACTGGGAAGGGACCCCATCCCCAAGTGAACTTCCCTGGTATCCGGACCTAGCGGCCGGGACGTTCACAGGTCAGCAGCAAGCGGCCTGGAGTATCGCCGGAAACTCTGACTACCTCGTGCTGGGCGGAGAGTTCGAACGGGTCAACGGAGTACCCCAGCAGGGTCTGGTGCGGTTCGCTCGCAAGGGCCTGGCGCCGAACAAATCGGGCCCACAGTTGAGTGGCTCAGACTTTCAACCCGCATTGACTTCTCCCGCTAGCGGTTTGGTTCGCGGTTCAATTCCAGCGAACTATGATGGTGACAACGAGCGACTCTCCTACAAGGTGTACAGGCAGGGTGTCGCTGAGCCGGTCCACACCGAAAACCGTCGGTCCCGCTTCTGGAAGCGACCGATGATCACTTTCAGTGATTCGTCACTCACCCCTGGGCAGACCTACCGCTACCGCGTCGAAGCGGTTGATCCCTTTGGCAATAGGGGGGCAGGTGACTGGACAGACGTCACAGTTGCTTCTACCGGCACCCTGAGTGATTACGCCAAGGCGGTTATGGATGACGGACCGACGTTTTACTGGCAATTCAACGAAACCAGCGGGATCGACGTAGAAGATTCGGTGGGACGCATCGATGGCACCCGGGCGGGGTCAGTCACCCGCGGTGTAGCGGGCGCGATTCCAGGTGATCCGAATGCCGCATACGAATTCGCTGGGGAGAACTCAGGGTCACGGGCTTACACGGCAACGCAACTGCGTGATCAACAAGAGTTCGCGATTGACCTTTGGATCAAGACCGCTACGAACTCCGGCGGCCGCATCATTGGCTTCAGCGACGGCACCACGGGCACCAGTGAAAAGTCTGATCGTCATCTCTACATGCGCGACGATGGCAAGTTGTCATTCGGCGCGATGGCCGACTCGATGCAGACGATCACGAGTTCGGCGAGTTACAACGACAACGAGTTCCACCATGTCGTTGTCCAAATGAGCGTCAATGGAATGCAGCTCTATGTCGATGGGGAGGAGGTTGCAAGCGACCCGTCTGCCTACGGATCGACTGAATACAACGGCTACTGGCGCATCGGGGGCGATGGGCTCACTGGTTGGCCGGGGCAGCCAACATCGGACTACTTTGCGGGGATCATCGATGAGGTCGCGCTCTACCCTCAAGCGCTCACCCGAGCACAGGTGGCAAACCACTGGTTGAGTGCATTAGGGGTGCCGAACCAACCACCAACCGCGCTGCTTAGTGCCACTGTTGACCACCTGACGGTGGCGTTCGATTCGTCGGGCTCGACGGATCCTGACGGTTCGATCACTTCCTATGCCTGGGACTTCGGCGACGGCCGCACGGGCTCAGGTGCGACTGTGAACCACACGTACGAAGCGCCTGGCAGCTACAACGTGACCGTGTCCGTCACTGACAGTCGAAGCGCTACCGCTCAAGTCTCGACCCAGGTGACGGTGCTCGCGGCACCAACTGCGGGAGCACCGCCGCGAGACTCCACGATCAAGAAGCAAAGAGTCACGAAGAAGCCAGCGACCGTTGGTCGAGGGCGTTCCAAAGCGCTGCCCCAGCGTTCAAGCGCGGGCGTCAAAGTCCAGTGGAAGTCGCTCACCCCGCGCAAATGTGTGGTTCGCAACGGCAAGGTGTACGGCCGCAACGTCGGCAAGTGCAAGCTAAAGGCCATCGCCGAAGCGCAAGGCCCCTGGCTTCGCTACAAGGCCATCACGACGGTGAGGGTTCGCTGACTCGGATGCCGACCCTTGTGGACGGTTGCTGTCCCCAAACGGAGGTCAGGCCGTCGGCAGGCCGCAGGACACCTGCTGCTCGAGACCACAAAATCCCGTTCTAAACCTCACGTCACCCTTCCGTGTGAAGCTTCGCACGCATGATCAACAATCTGTCAATTCTTTGCTAGCTTGGGTAGACGCGAGCGTGGCTGGAGTCAGGGGACGACTCGAGCATCTGGTGAAACCGGGCGCCACCTCGCATCCGAGTGTTGGGGGATTTTCGTGTTTCAGAGGTGTGCTCGAATTGTCGCGGCAGCGTTGGCTGTTGGCCTCGCGGCGTTGATGCTCAGTGCCCCTGCGGCTAGCGCGATCCCGGCCGGTGCGATCAGCGGAACTGTCACCGGCCCCGACGCCCAACCCCTAGCCTCAGGCGCGAACCTCTGGATTGTGATCTACAGCGACGCGGGCCAAGACGTCAATGAGGTGTCAGTTGCCAGCGACGGAACCTACGAAGTTTCGGGGCTCACACCTGGGCAATACCGCGTCGGAATCTCCGACAGTGCAGAGATCTATGGCAATGAGTTTTACGAAAATCAAACGACATTGGCCAATGCCACTCCTATCGAGGTCGTGAGCGGACCTTCAGCGCAAGAAGTCAACATTGAACTGAATCTAGGTGGGCAAATTACCGGCAAGGTGGCAGCTTCGTTGGATGGGTCGCTGGACCACGAGGCGAACGTTGGTGTCCTGGTATACGACGAATCGGGACGCGCGATCCGGTCGGCAGCGGTCGGGTCAGATGGCAGCTACTCCGTGGGTGGACTGGGCGCGGGCGACTACCGATTGAAGTTCACGGACTCCGCGGATGACCCGATCTACGCGACCCAGTTCTACTCGAACAAGCTCACTTTGGGCGGTGCTACCCCGGTGCATGTGGCTGCCGGCAACCAGACCATGGTCGTCGACACGCATCTGACCACCGCAAGCGGAATCCGTGGCCGTGTCTCCGGTGAAGACGGTGTTCCGCTAGATCCGTCCGCCCAGGTATACGCAGACCTGTGGACGTCCGACGCAGTTGGTACACCTGAGGTGGTCGCCACAACCCCAATTGAGGAAGACGGCACATACGAGTTCACCGGAGTTGCTGCAGCCTCCTACCAAATTGGATTCCGCGACGACGCGGACCTCTACGGATCCGCCTTCTATGGCGGCGGGAGCTCCGCATCCCAGGCCGCTGGTGTCGATGTCGCCGACGGGCTGGAAATCCAGAACATCGACGCGAACCTGGTGCGTGGCGGGGCGATCTCGGGGACTGTCTCTGGCCCTGAGGGTGTGGCGCTGATCCAGCCGTCTGCTGTCGAGGTCACGGCCTACGACTCACGTGGCAGTGCGGTTGGAAGTGCGAGTGTGTCCGAGGGCGGCGAATACCGCCTTGCGGGGCTTCCCACGGGGGAGTACCGCCTCGAGTTCCGCGACGGGTTCTCGACCTACCAATCTGAGTTCTACTCAGGAAAGCACTCGCTAGACACAGCGACGCCGATCAGCGTTGCCACGGGCAGCACCACTGCGGAGATCGATGAATCTCTGTCCGCCCTGGGGTCGATTGTGGGTACCGTGAAAGCGGTGGGCGGCAACGTGTTGAACACCACCGGCACCGTCGCTGTTCGTGCTTACGATCAGACCGCGACGATGGTCGCAGCGGTTGACGTTCAACCTGATGGTGGCTTCTACTTCACCGAACTGCCCGTGGGTCAATACCGCCTGCAGTTTGTCGACGATTCAGGGACCTACCAGCCAGAGTTCTACGCGAACCAGCAAACCCTCGCTGCAGCAACTCCAGTCACGGTTTCTGCGGGAGAACCCCTGACTGGACTCGCCGTCGAACTCAATGAGCCCACCACGCCGATCCCAGCGCCGCCGGGGCCTGAAGGTCCGCCGGCCCCACCCTCCTCTGGGCCGATACCAACTCCGGCCCGGAGCCAAGCACTCCTCAAAGCACCCACTTCACTCAAGCGCAAGAAGAGCAGGGCACTTGCGCGAACGACCGGCGCCGGACTAGCGGCAACGTGGTCTAGCGCAACACCGAAGGTCTGCAAGATCAAGGCAGGCAAGGTCGTTGCGGGGACGAAGAAGGGCACCTGCAGGCTCACCGTCACCGCGGCTGGCGACGCAAGATGGCTCCCACTGCGTCAGACGTTCAAGCTGAAGGTCAAGTAGTAGCGCCGCGCTGTCGACGGCGCCTTGACAGGGGGGCTTTGCGCTCCTACTCGGCATTGACCCCGCACAAGGGGCCACAATGTCCCAATGCGCATTTCTGCCAGGTCGGACTATGCCGTTCGCGCCGTGATCGAGATCGCGGCCGCGGCACCCAAGTTGGTGAAGGCAGACCAGATCGCTGAAGCCCAGAACATTCCGATCAAGTTCCTGGAGAACATCCTTGCTGATCTGCGCCGTGCCGGAATCGTGCGAAGCAAGCGGGGCGCTGAGGGTGGCTACGTCCTTGGCTATGACCCGAAGGATCTGAGCGTCGCGCACGTCATGCGATCAGTCGAGGGCCCGCTCGCTTGGGTGCGAGATGAGCGTCCGGGAGCTGTCCATTACGAGGGCAACTCCGATGGCCTCGAGCATGTGTGGGTGGCGATTCGGGCAAGCCTGCGGTCAGTCATAGATCACGTTTCGATCGCGCAGATCATCAACCACGACCTTCCCGAGGCGGTCACCACCTATACGCGTGATCCCCAAAACTGGGTTGATTAGGCGGCGTGAACACCCGACTCCATGCCGCAAGACCGAGATCGGTCTGCGCCCCGCTAGGCGGGCTTGCGAACCCGCCTGACAACGACAACCCCGAGGGCGGCCGCTGAAATTACGAGGATCCCAATAAACGCGGGGCTCGTTGACGGAACAGGCGGCGGGGGATCCAAGGTGTAGACAAATGCGACGCGGCTCGTCGCGCCTTCAGGCGCAGGAAATGGCGCCGAGGAATCGGCCCGCGCGCTCGCTGCGGTCAAGTAGGCGCTGGCTAGGGCCGGATCAGCTGACGACGAGATGACGCCGTCGAGCAATTTGGTGGTGCCTTGGGTCTGAAGTTCGTTAGCACCCTCGGCGATACCTTGGTTGCCTTCCAAGATTTTCTCGTTGCCCGCGGTGAGTTGCCCGAGCCCTTCGGCGAGTTCACTGGTGTAGCCCGACAGTTCTTCTGACCCCTCGCTCGCTCCTTGGGCACCGGTAGCTAGCTGCTGGGTCGCCTTGGCTGCCTGATCGAGGCTGCCTTGGAGTTCAAGTAGGCCCTCGTACACGCCAGGTTTGGCCGCATTCAGGCTCTTCAACGCGGTACTAACTTTGATCAATCCAGCAGTGATCTGCGTGAGCACAGCAGAGTTCAACAGGCTAAGTCCACCCGCAACTGCCACCGATTTTGTTGCTGCGGCCGTGGCACGGGCTCGAGCCGTCGCCAAGTCGGCGCAGCCAGCAACGGGCGTTGGATCGCAGAACGCGGCAATCGCATCGTCGATCGCGGCGACGGCTGCGTTAGCGTCAGCGGCGGCAGACAGCGATCCTTGCCGCAGCAGCGCGGCGCTCGCCTGCGCGGCACGTGCAGCTTGGACCAGCGTTACCTTGGGCGGCATTGGCGGGGGAGTTGGGATGAGTGGATCGTTTGCCGCTCCCACCCCCTTTGCGATCGCGTCAACCGCGTCAGCTAGCGTGCCTGTTGCCGCGACCGCCGCCGGGAGCCCACCCTGGCCAGCGAGTTGGTTCAGGCCGCCGGAGAGGTCCACGAGTCCCTCGGTCAGTGCGGCGGTGCCACTGGCAATTCCTTTCGAACCGTCGTAGGCGTCTTTGGTTGCCTTGGTTGCTTCAGCTTGGGCTTTGGTGAGTTCGGCAGCACCGTTGGCTAGTTTCGCAGTTGATTCATCGAGGGTGGTCAAACCATCGGCGAGCTTTGTGTTGCCCTCGACCGATTGCGTGAGGAGGTTCGCCGAAAACCCCACCGCGGGATCTTGGGTGTTGGTCACAGGCGCAACCTGCATCGCGACAGCTGGGACTTCGAGCGCGGTCGAGTTCACTGCGAACGAGACATCTTGTTGGTAGTTGCCCAGTGGTGGGTAGAGCACGAGGTTCCACAGCAACGTGGTGTTGCCTTCGGTGTTGGTGCTGACAACCGCAGTGCCCGCATCCTTCAACGCCACACCCGGTGCCAGCGTGGCAATCATCGTCCCGACGAACGGTGAGAACACCGGCTGTTCGACTGTCGTTTCGTTGCCCCCGGCGTCGGTGTAGCTGATCTGCTGGTTCTCTACGGACGTGTTGGTGACGGTGTAACGAATCCGCATGTCGCCGCTGGAACCGTCAACCGTGGCGGGATCGATGCCCTTCGCCCCTTCACCGCCCGTGGCATATTCGGCATGAAGCGCGACGGGAAGTGGCTTGGTGAACGTCGCTTGTGTCGCAATATCGGTCTGGCCCGGACCGCCGACTGGGTACTCAACGGTGTTCCCGTCGACAACCGGGCGCCCTGATCGATCAAGGTATCGAAGGTCAGTGGTGGACGTCGTGGCGATGACCGTCTCGGGAGCGATGTTGGTCGCCACCATTCGGTTGATTAGCTCGGCGCTCTGGGGGAGGCCGTTTGGCGCCAGCGTTGCGGTGACGAGTTGTTCGTTGACCAACGGTGGCTGTGGACTTAGCTTCTCGCCCTCGGTTCCAGTGGTTGTGGCCGCACTGGCCTCGGTCGTACTTGCTAACGCGGGCGCGCCACTGGCGAATACGAGGGACGCTGCTAGCGCAACGCTGAGTAGCTTCATTGGGAATCTCGTACCTGTGGGGATTGTTGATCAGCGTCACGCGCTGGCCCGTGCAGCATCGGAACCAGTTCCTGAGGCGCAGTATTCGTGGGGAAACCGCTCGTTGGGGCAAGGGTGCCGTCTGCGCCGACATCGGGGATTTCCGCCGCCGGTCGCCAGATTCCGATGATCACGCTGGCGACCATCATCGTCACCATGGCAGGCAGCAACGTGATGAGCATCAAGGTGAGGCTGTCAGGTTCGTAGCTTGACATCAGCGCCATCGAAATCGCGGTCGCGATTGCGCCGAGGAGCATCGGCAGGGCAAGGGAACGACCGATCACCAGGACCGCCAACAAGGCTGCGATAACGATCGCCCACGCCGTGACCGCGCCGTTGTCGGCGGGCACTGGCGGCACAACGATCGCGAGTACACCGATCACCAGCATCGCCAAGATGACGCCAAGGAAGTAGCCGAATGCGCGGAATGGTCGGCTGCTGGTGCCACCGCTTAGTGCCGGAGGGAGAAGCACAGTCACCCCACCGAGGACCGCGGCCATCGCGATTGGAGTGCGCGCATCAAATGGCAACGCAGGTAGCCGGGACACGAGGAACCATGCGAGGGCGACACCGATCGCGGTACCAATGACAACGACGGGCCTTTGAAGTGCCACCGGCCGCCGCGCAAATGAACGATCGCGATCGTCGTTGGCTACGGACTCGAGCGCGTTGGGATCACCTTCGACATGTAGTTGCGGTAGTAGTCGATCAAGCCAACCTGGCAGCCACCACGTCCCCTTCGCTGCGAGAACCATGATCGCGGGAACCAACAAGCACCGAACGATGGTTGCATCAACGGCAACAGCGGTCGCCAGGCCAACGCCGAACATTTTGACGGTCGCGTTGTCACTAAGGATGAAGCTGGCGAAGACGACGACCATGATCAGGGCAGCGGCCGTGACAAGTCGTCCGGAGTCAGCGAGTCCACGACGCACCGCAACCTTCATGTCCCCGGTCAACGCCCAATGCTCGCGGAACGCGGTCAACAGGAACACTTCGTAGTCCATCGATAGCCCAAAGAGGACCGCGAACATCATCATCGGGATGTACGAGTCGATCGGAACAGGCCCGTCAAGGCCTATGAGGGAGCCGCCCCAGCCCCATTGGAAGATGACCGTCACCACACCGTACGCCGCGGCGATCGACAGCAGATTCATAATCGCGGCTTTGAACGGGATGAGTAACGACCGGTACGCGAGCATCAGCAGGATGAAGGACAGAACCACGACGCCCAAGATGAAGCCGGGTGTTCTCTTAGCGATCAACTCGTTGAGATCTGAAGAGAGTGCGGTGATGCCGCCAACGTAGGACGCCATCCCCTCACCTTCCGTCGCGGGAGGAATGACCTTCGTACGAAGGTCATCGACGAGTTCGGCTGTTCGGGGATCTGCCGCGTTCCATTCAGGCGTGATCTTGATGATCGCGACACCGCCATCGGTCGACACGATCGGTTCGTTCGCCTCCACGACTCCCGGAGTCGCGGCTAGATCGTCGCGAAGGTTCTGCAGTCGCGGGTCTTGCACTCGCGGGTCGCCAGGTCCGGTGACTCCTGGCGGGGCAGTTGCGGCGGTGTACATCTGCGACACAACGACTAGTGGCGCTGTGCTGCCTGGCCCGAACCCTTCAGCCATGGCGTCGTACGCCTGGCGTGACACGGTCTCCGGTGGCAGGTTGCTTGCATCCGTCTCGCCGAGGCTCAGCGTCAGCATCGGCGCAGCGAGGATCAACAGAATGAGCGTGGACGCGATCGCGAATGGCCACGGCCGATTCGTGACGGAATTGGCCAGCCTCGCCCACATCGTCTTGTCGAGTTCTTCGTGACTCGGGTCGTCTTCGGGCCGGTCTTTCTTTGGTAGGACCCGGAGGCCCATCACCCCGAGGATCGCGGGCACCAGCGTGAGCGATGCGGCGACGGCGAGGAGAACCACGATGCCAGCGGCGTAGCCAAGCCAAGCCAGGAATGAGATCCCGGTGAGCGTCAACCCACACACCGCGGCAATCAGTGTCCCGCCGGCAAAGACCATTCCGGCCCCTGCGGTACCCATCGTTCGTCCGATTGCGTCGGGCACGTCGTAGCCCTGACGCAGGAGTTTTCGGTGCCGCGTGACGAGGAAGAGTGCGTAGTCGATCCCAACCCCGAGGCCAAGCATTGTCCCGAGGGTTGGCGCAACGTCGGGGATAAAGGTGACACGCCCGAGGATTCCGACGATTGCAAGTCCAATGCCCACCGCGAATAGGGCGTTGATCAACGGAATGACCATGGCCCACACTCGGCGCAGAGTGAAGAACAAGACGACGAGTGCCGCGAGCAGGCCAAGACGTTCACTTTGGTGGGTGTCAGGGCGAGAGAGTTGCTGGCCTAGATACCCACCGAGGTTGACGGTGACCTCAGGCCCGGCGGCTTCCTTGGCGGTATCGAGGACCTCGACCGAAACCGCCTCGTCGCCGAGTTGTTGACCATCGATAGTTACCCCGATGATCGCGGTGTGGCCATCTTTTGAGAGCTGGCTCGGAATATCGGAGGGGGTCTGCACTTGGACCACGGCTGGGATCGCTGCCAGGTCGGCAGCGACGCGATCGACCGTCGCCTTGCCCTGACCTTCGCCGAAATCCAACGTGGGGCTCGACAGCACGACTGGATTCGAATCGGTATTGGTCTGCGGGAACGCCTGATTTAGGAACGTTTGTGCAGTTGTGCTGTCAGTGCCGGACAGTGAAAAGGTCGAGATGCTCGACTTTGGGAGGAGAGCGTTTGCGCCCATCAACACGATCGCGGCCAGTAGCCACAGGCCGATGACAAGGCGTCCGTGAATGGCGCATCTACGCCCAAGCGCGTACAGCCACCTCGTCACTGACGAAGAATCCCACAGCAGTTGAGCTTTTGGTGCCCACTCAGGATCAAAATCGGTGTATCTATGAGCACATGGAGAAACCCGAGATTGAATTTCCGGGCGGCGAACCGCCCACAGAACTGGTGATCACCGACGTCATTGTTGGAGATGGTGCAGAAGCGCAGCCAGGTGGACAGGTCGAGGTGCACTACCTGGGCGTTGACTTCGAGACTGGCGAACAGTTCGATGCGTCGTGGGATCGCGGCGAATCGATTTCGTTCCCGCTTAACGGGCTCATTGCCGGTTGGCAAGAAGGAATCCCCGGGATGAAGGTCGGCGGACGTCGTCAACTCGTGATTCCGCCGCGACTGGCATACGGCGAGACCGGCGGACATCGACTGTCCGGCAAGACGCTCATTTTCGTGATCGACTTGATTGACGCCTAACTGAACACCAGCAAGACGCAACAAGACAAAAAGTCGCAAGGCCCCCCGGCCTTGCGACTTTTTCATTCGTATCACTGCCCCCGCAGTGGTGGGGAGGCTCGCCCCGGGCGGCTAAACCACCCGGGGCGTCCTGCTCTACCCACTTGCTGTTCGTGCACCGCTGATGCTCGGTCAAGCGGTCTACACGAGCGCACGACCGACGCGGCGTCGATCCCCCCGAAACGACAGCAGCGCTGCCGGTCGTGCGAGCTATCTCCGAATTCCCCCGAATTCAGCGACACCTAAGTTCTGCCCACTTGCGGCCAGAGTTATCTGTGGATAGCCACCTTTTGTTTGTGAAGCACCTCACCAGATGGACAAAAGTCCTTTATTTGCAGGGGTTTTGGCGACTCTCGGTAGTTGAGTCACCACAGTTGGTCACGCGCGGTAGGCGGCTGCAATAAGCGTCCGCGGCTACGACTTCACGATCCAGTTCCTGCGGTGTGATACCAACCGTTGGTGGAGAACTTTCGCGACCTCATCGGCCAAGCAGCCGATCCGCAGCGTTGGTCAACAAGTTGGGGACCTGTCATCTGGTCCGCCATCGCGCTGGCGTTGATGACTGGGTTGATCCTGTGGGTGTATCGATCGATGCAGAAGCCCCGCCTGTATCTGACCTACACGGCCCCGGGCAGCGAGCCGACGGCAACGTGGCAGTCGTTGATCCGATATCTCGTCCTGATTCCGATCATGTTGGGGATTTGGATGATGTCGCTGATGCTCATCCTGACGGTGGCAGCCGAGGATCGTTCAGCAGAAGAGATCGCCCTGGCATCCGCTGCGGTCATTGGCGCGGTCCGAATCCTTGCGCACATCACACCTGAGGGCTCCCACGAACTAGGCAAGACCGTGCCGCTCGCCGTGCTCTCGATCATCCTCCTTGGGGCGTATGCCGACCCGAGTTCGTGGGATGAGCGACTTACCGACCTTGACCGCAACGCTGACGCCATCGACTACCAGTACGTAACGCTGTTGGTCCTCGACCTAGTAGTCACAGCACTTTGGTACTGGCGTGTCCGGGCAACCTGGCGCGAGGAACGCCCTAACAGTTCCTACAAAAGGCTGACTCGTTGGATGCGACCAGGCCTTGACGTATTCCGCGCAGTTCGTGATTTCGGCAAGACAAAGGAAAGTAAGGCAAAGCCGCACGGGGAGATGACTGCACATGGCGGATGATGCGAGATCCTCCACTGAAGGACCTGCACCGTCGAATCGCAAACGTGATCTACGCAACCTTTCGTTGGATCCCACCGATTCAACCGAGGCCGACCCTGAATCATGGGACGAACGCCCGGCGTCGGGGGATGACGCGGCCAAGTATCTGATCGACAAACCACCACACCACGGCGACTAAGCGTCGCTGACTAGCAAGGGGGACTCAGTGCTCAAGGGATTTAGAGACTTCATTACACGCGGGAACGTCATTGACTTGGCCGTTGCGGTTGTCATTGGTGGCGCATTCACCGCGCTCGTCGCGGTATTCACCAAGAGCATCATCCAGCCAATGATCAACTTGGCGATGGGCGGCGGCGTTGACGGCGGCAAGGTCGTCATCAACGGTCAAGTCTTCGACTTTGGTGCGATTGTGAACGGTGCGATCACGTTCCTCATCACCGCTGCGGTGGTGTACTTCGTCTTCGTTTTGCCGATGAACAAGTACAAGGAACGCTTCGGTAAGACCGAGAAGGAAGAAATCGCTGAGGAAGTAGCACTACTCCGCGAGATTCGCGACTCGCTTGTAGCCAAAAACTCCGACTAGGAGGCAACCCCTGCGTTAGGGGGTTGCCTCGTTGCCTTCGGCGTCGCTGAACGGCGTTGAGGCCGCCTTCAAGACGACGCTGAGCTTGGAGCGGGTGGAGGCAGCCGCGAGATCCGTCGCAGTGACGGGGGTGACGGCGAGGACGATAAGACTGCCGGGCTCGGTGGCTGCCGTCGAA
>JBAYVO010000042.1:0-12702 GCA_041674545.1 Candidatus Nanopelagicales bacterium
CGTGACCTCGTGTCCGTCTACGCCTGCGACGTGCTGCTCGACATCGAGGGCACACAGATGCGTCGGGTGTGTTCGTCGGCGGTCACGTTGGCCGACGTTCGCGGCACCGTGAACCAGCGCACATCACAGACGGTCGCCGAACTGTTCGAGCGTGCCGCCGGGATGTATGCGGCGTTTGTGCTCGACCGTGCGGGGCTCAATCGGCGGTCGGCATGAGCGACACATGCGCCCACCCATCAATCAGCCGGTATCAGAGGCACGGGTGCCGGTGTGATGAGTGCCGAGAGATCGCCAGTGCGCGGCAACGCCGGGTCCGTGACGCCAAGCGGGCGTTACTCCCCATCACCGACGACTCGGCTTACTGCCCCGTGTGTGACAGGTGGTTCGCGTCCAACGGCGCGTTACTCAACCACGACCGGACCCACTGATCCCAACAAAGAACACCCCGCCGCAGGACTAGTGCGACGGGGCGTAACGACCCGGACGAATCGGGTCAAAGGAAGCGTACCAATGCGCAAGTACCCCAAGGGTCACGAACCGAAACGGTCACCGTTCGACCGGCTCGTCACCTACCTGCTCACCTGGGTCATCGGCGTCACCGTCGCATGGATGGCCGTACAGCAGTTCGCTCCAGGCATTGAGGTGGCGTTCTCGTGATGTGGTTCACGTTCGCCTTCCTGCTCGGGCTCGGCATCTACGTCGTCGCCTACCTCGAGAACCCCATCGGTCTCGTCTTCCTGGCACTCGCTGCCATCTCCCACCGTTCACTCTGAAACACAAAGGGGAAGCAATGCAGTACTACAAGTTCCTGATGCCTGACGGCGCGACACCGCAAGGGTATGGCCGCTGGCCACTTGACGGTTCGTGGATGCCGAAACTCTCAGGCAAGTTGATCCCATGTGAGCGCGGCTACCACGTCATGTCCGATGTCGACCTGATCGAGTGGTGCGGGCCATACGACCTGTGGACCGTCGAAACCAAGTACAAGCCCGTCCCACATGACAACAAGACGGTGGTGCGGACGGCAAGACTGGTTGACAAGGTCGGATCGTTGGACGATCGCAAGCTTCGACTGTTCGCCGCTGACTGCGCCGAGTGGGTGTTGCCACTGTTCGAGGCTGAACGGCCCGACGACGATCGACCTCGCAAAGCGATCGAAGCGGCCCGGGCTTTCGCCAACGGCGAGATAACGGCCGCTGCTTGGGACGCTGCTCGGGCCGCTGCTTGGGACGCTGCTCGGGCCGCTGCTCGGGACGCTGCTCGGGCCGCTGCTCGGGACGCTACTTGGGACGCTGCTCGGGACGCTGAACGTCAATGGCAAACCGCACGACTACTCACCTATGTCAAGGAGAACCAACCATGAACCTCGCAGCCTTTGTCCTCACCATGCAGTCGATGCGCGAACCAATCCCGCAACCCGTCTCACCCGCCGTCCGCACGGAGATCATCGAAGCGGCAACCATCGTCAACTACGGCGACGCTGTTGTGTCCGCCGACGACCTCGCCCCCGCCACGTGTGACAGCGGCACCGGGTTCTACATGGTCGTGTCGGTCTACCGGGCACGCCAGCTGCAGGAGTTGAACCCTGGCCTGGTGTGCACGCCGGGCGAGCGTTACGGGGCGACGGGTGCCTGACCTCGCCACTCTCGTCGACGGCCTGCACGCCATCATCTCCGAAGGCGTCGAAGCGGTCCTCGCTTGGCCCGCCCATGATGTACTCACCACCGAAGACCAAGCCATCGTTGAGGTGGCGAAAGCGTTGCACGCCAACGGTTACGGCTGCACACCCGGGCCGACGCAACGTCAGGACATCGGGATCAAGAAGTGGTGCGGACAGTGCGGCAACGAGTTCGACCTCGACGGCTCGCACGTGTGTGATCTCAAGACGTGGCGTCAGCAGGCCGGCTGATGCGTAGCCCGATCCGTGGCGTCATGTTCGCCCTCGCCATCGAAGCCGTCGTCGCTGCCGTCGGCTGGTATGTGCTCTCCCACATCCTGTGAACGTGGACCGCTTGAGAGTGCAACAGCCGCAACGGTTGTTGCACTCGACTGGCTGGCCCCTGTCCAGAGTCCTCCCCTGCTCTGTGTCTCCCGTGACGCCTCGCCCAGCGTCGTGGTTGAGCGACAGGGGTCAGCCAACCCTCACGAACGAAAAGGACCACCGATGAAACGTGAAGCGTTCCAACAGTTCTCCGACACCATCCTCCAAGCGTTCGCTACCGGACGACTCGTCGCCATCGACGGGCACCGTGTGCAACGCGAACCGCAACCGGCGTTGACGTTGTTCCCGAAGGGGGTGGGGCGGTGAGCGTCGAGTTCGTCACCATCGTCAACTACCCGCTACTTGCCGAACGTCTCGGCGGCATCCAATACCACACGTCGGCACGCAAACGAATCGCCACCACCGACGACACGTTCCACCTCGGCCTCGAACCTCCCGCCTGGCATCAAGACGCAGCGTGCCGATACATGCCCAAGGCGTTGTTCTTCTCCAAGGACCACAAGGACATCACAGCGGCGCTCGAGGTGTGCGCCGGCTGCGCAGTCAAGGAAGCTTGCAAGGCGTCACGTAACAAACACAAGGACTCTGACGGCACGTGGGGCGGCAAGAGCTACGAGAAGGCACGCCAACAACGCAAGTCGCCCCCACCAAAGCCAATCGCCCACGGCGAACACCGCGGGTACAAGCTCCACCTAGCACGCGGTGAGCGTCCGTGTGAAGCGTGCCACCTTGCCTACGACGCCTATCTGGCATCACGTCGTGTTGCTCGGCGGGTGACCGCATGACTTTCACTCTTGAGTTCCCCTTCCCGACCGTCCACATCTCCGCCAACGATCGGCTGCATTGGCGGAAGAAAGCAGCGTTGACGAAGACATGGCGTGACGCCACATGCGTCTACGCACATAAAGCCGGTTGGAAGGACCTGCCGCCATCAACGGTGCGGTTCGCGTTCGCCGGCGTCCTCGTTCGTGACCCGCACAACATGGGTCCCACCGAAAAGGCCTGTTTGGACGGGCTGGTCGATGCCGGGTTCTGGTCCGACGACGACTGGAAACACGTCGCCGTCTACCCGGCCGAGATCATCCGTAAGCGTCGCCCGCTCGCTGAGCGTGTCGTGACGATCACCATCACCGAGAGGGAGCCGTCATGAGCGACGCACTGTTCGATCTCCCCGCCGTCGAGCCGCCACCGATGCTGTCGACCGGCCAGAAACTCACGATCCGCAACAACACCATGATCGCCAACGGATGCCACCCCGTCACCCGTTGCGCCCTCGCCAACAATGGTCAGACCTGTGGGACCTGCGCTCATCACGTCGTCCGCCGACGCAATCAGGTCTGGCACAAATGCGACCTGTCCTACAGCCACGGCGCCGGAACCGACATCCGCATCTCATGGCCCGCCTGCATCAAGTGGGAGGCGAAGTCATGACGGTCACAGCGGAACAGGCCAAGGCGATGCTCGACGCCGCCACATCAGGCCCGTGGCTAGCCCGACGTGGGACCCGCACTGATGGTCTATTCATCGACGGTGGCGAGAACCCCTACGACGAGGTGCTCCCCACGTCGGTCGATTGCGGCCACTACTGCCAAGGTGGAACGGCCGTCATCGAAGCCACAACACCCGACGCTGCCCTCATCGCTGCTGCCCCGGATCTTGCGGCCACGGTCGTCGAACTGTGGGAACGGCTCGCCACCGTCGAAGCCGAACAGGACAAGCTCGCCCGCTGGAAAGCCGAAGCGATGATCGTGCTCGCCGGTTGGGACGAGGTGTGGCGGGTGGCTGGTTGCCCTGGTGCCCTCGGTGAATCCACCAGCACCGCAACGGCGAAACACATCGACGCGCTCCAGGCAGCCATCGACAAGGTGCTCGCCATCATCGCTGAGCCGTTCATCCCGAGTGACCAGATCGTCCCCGGCCAGCACTGGGCGGACACGAACAACCAACGCATCTACAAGGCCCTGACGCAAGGGGGAGAAGGATCATGAGCACAGGCCATAGCAACTACACGATCTACATCGAGGACGGCCAGGAGGTGTACCCGTGCCGTTGCGGTGAGACGCACCGTGGTGACTACGCCATCTACGACTACGGCCACCACAACTGCACCCACACGGCCCCACTGGTCAACATCGACATCACCGACGTTCTGATGTGCCCGCAATGCGGAGCGACGTTCCGTGTGGAGACGCAAGGGGGAGAAGGATCATGAGTAGCCAGGAACGTGCCCTTCGTGTCGCCCAGCAGCAGATCGGCAATCAGCGGATGATGAAGGCGATGCTCGACAGCGAGCTAGTCGCGCTGCGCGCCGAGAACGAACGGCTCAAGGCCATCGTGGACGCCATCCCAGGCGACGACAAACTCGGGTGGGTGCGGAACGCCATCAACGATCAAGCCGATGCACAGATGGTCTACGGCGCCGTTGCGGAGGTGTATTGCAACCTCACCAGGGGTCGCCTCTCCAAGCCAAACACGGCACCAGCAGCGATCATTGCCGAGGTCGAGCAGTTCATCAACGAGGACATTGCCGAGGCGCTGAAAGAAGCAGCCGAGGAAGCGGACGAGGACTTGCGGGCGTTGTGTGACGCCATCCCAGGCGACGACAAACTCGCTGTCGTCCGATACTGCGTCGAGTTCACCAGGGCAGACCACCACTGTTTTGATGCTGGTTCAACGGGCAACGAATGGCTGAAGTGGGACGCCAAGCGTGCTGCGTTGTGGGGTTCCTGTCCGCCATCGGTACGGGCTGCACTCGCAACGGGAACCGTTGCTCATGATGGGGCGGTCCGTTCGGACGCCCCGTCGCTGCGTTCAAACGGGGGCGAGTCATGAGCGAAAGCGACACGTGGGACCCGCCCGTCCCTCGTAACCGCTGGGACGATCTCGACCTAATCGACCAGATCCGCATGACGATCATGGGAATGCGATTTGACGGAGACGTGATGTCGTCCGTAGACGCCGCCCTGATCTGTTCACTACTAGTCGATGGCTGTGATGTCCATTGCGACACGGTCGGACGGGACAAGGCGGTCACCGACCGCAAACACCAACTCGCCCTACTGATCCTCAGGGAGCTGTGATGACCGATCAGCGTTGCGGGACATGCCGCCACTACGAGCCGAGCACTGGCCGATGGGGCAGGTGCTGCTGGCGTCCGACGACACCAACCCCGTGGTGGCTCACCACGTCCGACCATTTGCTCTACACCGACAGCGGCACTGACTGCCCGACATGGGAGGCCACCGATGAGTGACGCCACGCCGATCTTCGACACGTCCGACGACTGCGACCACACATGGTGCATCCAAGACCACATCGCCACCACCCCCATCGGCCCCAAACGCCGAGAGATCATCGACGTCCCGACACTCGACAAGGCCGTCTGTGGCCACTGTGGCGCAACGGTCCGCAGCATCCGCCACTGGCATCGGGTCGACCCGGCCGCCTACGCCCAGTGGAGAGTGTCTTTCTCCCCTCGCCTCGACGGGGTGACATTCATGTGCGCAGACGACGGATGCCACGTCATAGAGGGGTCGGTATGACCTGCCGCAAAGTCCGATACCGCGACCAGATCGCCGCTCTGCTCGCACTCGCCGTGCTCGACCGCCAAGCCAAGAACGGCCACGACGAACAACGCGCCTACCGATGCCCCAACTGCAAGGGCTGGCACTTGACGAGTGAGGCGAAACGATGAGTGACGACCTGAGAGACGCCATCGCGCAACTGTTCTGCGCCGACGACAACTTCAACTGGGCGGGCGAAAGCTGGGATGTCTGCGGGGAACCAGTGCAGGACTGGTGGCGCAGGAAGGCCGATGCCGTCCTGGCCATGCCTGAGATCGTCGACATGCTCGCCCTCAAGCGGCTAGTCGGGGACCTCACCGTCGAGCAGGTCGCACGGGCGCTGCAATGCGCACGCATCCGGCTCGAAGACATGGATGGGCACTAGCAGCTCACCGACGACGAGAAGGCCATAGCGGCATGGCGGGAGCCGACGTGAGCGAATACGGCGCCGGATCATGGGTCCAATACGAGAAGCGCACCGAGCGTGTCGGGCTCAAATGGTCAGCCTGGGCGCGCTGCGCCGTCCAGGACGACAACACCATCCACTTCCTCGTAGCACACGCCTGGCGCAAGAAAACCGCATTGGCGTCCCTCGACGAGCAGATCAACGAACTCAGTTGGGAACACCGATGAACGTCCCCTTCAACCAATGGCCGACATACCCCGACAAGACCGACACCGAGAACCAGTTAGCCGAACTCGTCGAGCTGCGACGCCGGCATCAAGTGCTCCTCGACGCACTCGACATCGACCGCAGCACCGTCATTGGCAAACGGGTCGTGCGATCCATCCTGAAGGGGCGATGAGATGAAGATCGATTGCCCCATCTGCGACCACGCAACAACCCTCATCGAAACCCGCAACAGCGACAACGAAATCATCGCCGCCTGCCCCGAATGTGGAGGCGTGTGGCGTGCCCTCCACGTCGAGCTGCGACGCATCACCGACCCGAGAAGGGAACTGAGTTGACAATCACAGTTGACGAGATCACCGCCGACTTCACACGCGACCGATGGGGTCGCCCATTGGTCAGTGATCCGAACGGCGGACCCAAGCCGATCCCCTACGGTCGGCCGTCCAGCTTTGGCGACATGATCGCCGACAAGTTCAACCTTCAGAAATGGGGCAAGCGCCAGGTCGTCATCGGCATGGCGAACACTCCATCGCTGGCGGCGCGAGTCATGGCCGCAGGCAGCGACAAGAAGCTCCTTGATGCCATCGCTGAGGATGCGCTCACCGCCGCCAAGTCGAACGAACGTGCCGACATCGGCACCGCGCTCCATCGCATCATCGAACGCCAGATCGCCGGCGAGGATGTCGAACTGGTCGAACCGTATGCCGCCGATGTGCGGGCGTTCTGGGATTGCCTGACGGCTACCGGGTTCAAGATCCACCAACTCAACGGTCGGCCCATGTCGGAAGTCAAATGCGTCAACGACGACTGGCAACTAGCGGGCACGTTCGACCTCGTGCTCGAGGGGCCGGATGGGACGTGCTACATCGCTGATCTCAAGACCGGCGCATCGCTCGACTTCGGCCACATCGGCTACGCCGTGCAGCTCGCCGTGTACCGGGATTCGTTCATGTACGACTGCGCCAGTGGTGTTCGTTCGGACATGCCGATTATGAACGGCATCACCGGGATCATCGTCCACTTGCCTGCCGGTGAAGGTCGATGCTCACTGATGAATGTCGACCTCGAACGAGGCCGGGACATGGCGCGACTGTGCGCAGAGGTGCGTGACGTGCGCAAGGCGAAGACGATCAGTGTGCGACCGATGTACGCACCGAAGCCCGCCGAACCTGATCACCTCCACACCGACCTAATCGAACGTATCAACGCCATCAAAGCGAACGAGGCGGCATCGCTGGCGCTGCGCACCCAATGGCCTACAGGGGTGCCGACCCCGAAGAACGCGGAGCAGTGGACTTCTGAACATGTTCAGAGGATCACCGCTGTCGTCGTGATCATCGAGCGTGACCACTCGATGCCGTTCCTGCCGGAACCGTTCGAGAAGCCGGCGACGGTGTTGGCAGTTGCCAACACTGAGCCAGTGGTCGACGTTGAGGGTCCGCGTAACGAGGAGCTGGCCGCCGCGTTGCAGGCACGCATCGCTGCCCTCCCCCGAGAGGCCAGGGATGTGCTCAACGGTTGGGCGTTCGAGGCCAACGCCAGCGGGTCATCGCTCAGCCTCAAGCAGCTGCCCTCTGAGCGTCGCTGCCAGATCGTGCGCATCTGTGTTGCCGCTCTCGACTCGGTCGACGACATCGACGACAAGATGCGCGGCTTCTTGGAACTCAACCTCGGCGCCGAACGCGTGCAGCCGGGGTTCACCACTGGAGCCGTCCTCGGCTCCCTCACCCTCTCCGAGTCGGTTCGACTCGCAGAGATCATCGACAACTGATGTCGGTGACACAACCAACACAAGAAAGGAACACACATGACCACCTATGACTTCTACGAGGACGCCCAGCGTCCCCGCGGTGGGCGTTACGTCCAGCTCCGCAAGCTCAACGAATCCCTCAAGGGGACCGTCGTTGGGCTCGAGAAGCGCGACAAGACGTTCGAAGGCAAGCCGGTGCTCTCCAAGTCGGGCAACCAGCGGTACGAGTACGTCATCACCTTGGCCACCGACACCCGTGACGCCGACATCGAAGACGACGACGGCGTGCGCCGCTACTCGATGAACGAAGGCGACTACTCGGCGTTCATCGACGCCTGGAAGGAAGCCGGTTCACCCAAGCCGATCGACGGTTGGACCGTCGGCATCAAGTGCACCGCCGAACGCAAGAAGACGACCGAGTGGGACACCCACGTCGTCAAGTTCATCGAGGCTCCCAAGGCTGCCGCCGCGGTCATCCCCGAAGCGGAGTTCTGACGGTCGCGCCGGGGAGGGCCCTTGGTTCCTACGCCATCCCTCCCCGGCGCAGCTCGACACCAACCCCCTTGAGGAAGGAACGAGATGGGTGAAAGTAAACACATGCCGCCATGCGGCACGCAAGGTGGGATGTCGATGATGCCGCGCAACCGCAAGGACGGGGTGCCCCGGCTCACCAATAAGTTCGACACGACATGCCGGCACTGCGGGCGTCCCATCCGTGCTGGCGACGGGGTGCTCACCAAGACGCCAGATGGCTGGCGCACCGAGTGTGCACGGTGATGGCGGTCGACATCAGTGGCGAGGCCGTGCGACTCGCACAAATGGGGTTCGACGTGTTCCCCCTCAAGGTGTGGTCGAAACTCCCGGCCACCACCCATGGGTTCAAGGACGCCACCAGTGACGTTGGTGAGGTCGCGTCGACTTGGGCGCGCATGGCTGATGCCAACGTCGCTATCCGCACTGGTATGTACGGGGATCGATGCTTGGTCGTCATCGACCTAGATGAGCACGTCGCCGGGATCAGCGGGCCGGACGCTTGGGCCGAGTTGACGGCACGTCACGGCTGTCCCGACACCGTCGAGTCACTGACGCCGTCAAACGGGCGCCATCTGTACTTCTGGTTTCCGTCCGAGATCCGCAACTCAGCCGGAACGCTCATGCCCGCCGGCATCGACGTCAGGGGCGAAGGCGGCTACGTCGTAGCGCCCCCTTCCGCTCTCGCCACTGATGGCGTCTACGAATGGGAAGCGTCAAGCGACCCGAACGACGGGATTGCCATCGCCGAGGCGCCACAGTGGCTCGTCGACAGGCTTACGGCCGAACCACCACGGCAGGAACCAAGACGCGAGCGCAAGAAGTACACCGGCAACCCACGACCTGGTGACCTGTGGGCAGCATCAACGACTTGGCCGGAACTGCTCGAGGCTGACGGTGCCGTGTATCTCGAGACACGGACGCACACCACTCATGGCAACTATGAAGTGTGGGCGCGCCCTGGCTGCATCACAGATCATGGCTCACTCCACCCTGGGGCCACGCTCTACTTCGCCGGCAGCGACGTACTCAAGGTCCATACGTCGAGATGGCCAGACCTAGACGAGGAAAGCACCTACACCAAGATTGGTTACCTGGCAGCCACGAAATTCAACGGCGATGTGGGCGCGGCGGCACGATGGTGCTCAGGGCAGGGATTCAAAGCCCCCGAAGTCGACATGCGTGACTGGCTTTCAGCTCCACCTAGCGACCCCACCAACGGCGAGCACGAGGCGCCAGATGCCCCAGAGCAATCCCTTGCCGACAAGATCAGGGCGCGCATCCTCACCCCAGCCCAGCTGCGAGATCTCCCGCCACCCCAACCACTGATCGACGGGATACTCGACCTCGAGTCCCTGGCCGTGCTGTATGGGCCAAGCGGGCAGTTCAAGACGTTCCTTGCCCTCGACTGGGGGCTGTCTGTGGCCACCGGGTCGTGGTGGCGTGGCCGGAGGGTCGAAAAGAGCAACGTCCTGTACATCGCAGGTGAAGGCGCCAGCGGCGTGTGGGCGCGCCTCGACGCATGGGCTGCGTACCAGAAACTCCACCACCTGCCCGACGGGTTCATGACGCTCCCCATCCCGATCAACCTCATGACATCAGCGATCGTCGAAGCCCTTGCCGAAGTTGCCGTGTCAGTGAACGCGAAGTTCATCATCCTCGACACCTTGGCGCGCATGGCGGTCGGCGCCGACGAGAACTCAGCCAAGGACATGGGACTACTGGTCGACCAGGCCGACTACATCAAGCGTCAAACGGGCGCTTGCGTCATCCCCGTGCACCACGCAGGCAAGGACGTGGAACGAGGAATGCGTGGCTCTACGGCCCTCTACGGGGCCGCCGACACGGTCATTGCGTGTAGTGCCGCTGAGGATGAGGTGCGGCTCGAGGTTGTCAAGCAGAAGAACCATGCGGCCGGGATCGTGATGACGTTCAGGCCAGAGCCAATCCGCGACTCGATCGTGCTCACCGACACGACCTACAACCCCTCGAGCGCCATCCCTGACTCGGTGTTGCGGCTCCTGATCGTGCTATCGGAGATCGTTGTCGACGGAGGTACGCCAGCCACCCAGTGGTTCGCATCGGCAGGGATCGCAGAGCGCAGCTTCTACCGACACCGCAAAACGCTCATTGACCTTGGCTATATCCACAACGTTGGATCAGAGCGTTTGCCTCGCTACATCATCACCGAACAGGGATTCGATTGGATAGCACGAAACGATACGAAAGTACTGCCAAACGAGCGTGGCAGTGACAGGAATCTGACGGTGGCAGTTGAGGGGGTCACTGCCACGCCACTGCCAAAGTCAGAAAGGGCCATTGAGCAGGCCAAACACGCTCCACTGCCAGTCACTGCCACGGGCTGCCACGACTCAGTGGCAGTACTGCCGCCAAGCCACCCCCCCTATAGGGGTGGCAGGAGTGGCAGCCCGGTAGTCATGGCAGAGCAAAACACCCACGAATCCACCCCCCTCGACCCCATCAACAACCCAGCAGACCGCAACCCGGCCAACTGGAACTTCATCGACGACGAACCCCTGACCCTCTACGCCCAGGAGCCAACGTGACAACCATCCCCCAACGCCAACTCGCCGCCATCGTCGCCGACACCGTCCAAGGACGACGCCGGCAGATCAACGAGATGCGCAACGCCCTCGCCCGCATCGACCGACTCATCGCCCTCAGCGTCATCGCCATGGAAACCCGTAACGACGGGTGGCCCGCACGACGCGGCGACGGAGGCGGCAGCGGCTCGGGGATCTCCAACCCCGTCATGTCCCAAACGATCGCCCTGTCGCATCTGCTCGAACTCGACTCCCAGATCCGCCTCCTGTTCACCATCACCTCTGAAGGCGTCCAGTCCCTCGAGGCGAAGCTGGCCAGGATGGCGTCCCTAGCGCCCCAGGAGGCCGTGAAGGCGTCGCTGTGCTCTGGTGGGGTTGGAACCCCCGGAGTGGAGAACTGGGGCCGCAGGGACGCACATGGCGCCCCCGTCCGTTGTGAGGACATCATCCACGCCAACGGGCTGTGTGCAGGCTGCTGGTCCGCCAAGCGGCGCTACGACGCTGCGATCAAGGACGGGCGCGACTACCAGCGGCGCGCCATGCCTCAACCGCTAGAAACCCAAAAAGCGATACACGCCGGCTGACCTGCCCTGACTTGCATCCCGCTTGACAACGTGATACACATGTGCGATGAGGCGCTTTGTCCACACGGACAGGGCGCCTCTCGCATGTCCACGAGGGGTGGCCGCATGGTGTACTACCTCGTGATCGCAGTCCTCGTCCTCGGCGCCGTCTGGCTCGTCCGGCACCTCTAGCCAGCGAGAAGCCTGAGCACCAACAGCACGACGTACACGGCAGAGACGATGTCCATGCGGTGATCATCGACACCGTGTCAAGCGAGGTGAACGGTGGCTCGTCGCCCATACGAGCACAGCTGTTGGCGGAAGCTTCGGCTCACCATCCTCGAACGCGACAGATGGCAATGCCAGATCAAAGGCCCCAACTGCACGCAAGTCGCCGAGCATGTTGACCACATCGTTGCCTGGGAATCAGGCGGATCATGGTTCGACCCAATCAACCTGCAGGCTGCCTGCGCCAAATGCAACATCACCAAAGCCAACCAAGGCAGAGGCGACGCATGGAGACGCAGCGACACACGCATCACGCTGGTGTGTGGCCCCCCTGGTGCGGGTAAGTCCACCTACGTGCAAGACCGTGCAAAGCCCGGCGACCTGATCGTCGACTATGACCTGCTCGGCCATGCGTTAGGCAGCCACGACAGGGCACAACACCAGGTGCTACACGAGACGATCAACGCCGCACGTAACGCCGTGCTAACAAAGATCCGGCAAGGCAAGACGGGCGCCGATCGTGTGTGGATCATCTCCACCAACCCCAAGGCGCCGGTGATGTTCCCCCACCATGACCTAGTCCAGCTCAACCCTGGGCTTGATGTGGCACGGCAGAGAGCCATTGACGGCGGGCGCACAGAGTCTGCTGTTGCACTGATCGACGCATGGTCTGGTGATATGGGGTCGACATCCACAGCATCACGCTCGTGGTAGCTGTATGCATTGAATATGCATACATATATGCACCGTTGGTGGTCGCTCTGGGTACCCCAATGGGTATACCCCCTGGGGTTGCGTCGACCGGGAGTGTATAAGCCCTGGTCGGTGGCCGTTTTTTGGAATGGGCACCCCCCGGAAGACCCCGGC
>JBAYVO010000043.1:0-12274 GCA_041674545.1 Candidatus Nanopelagicales bacterium
TCGGAGAGCTCAATGAGCGTCATTTCCTTGAACGTTTCGATCAGTTCTTCAGTTGATAGCTTCGCCATTTTGGCGTTCCTTTCTCAGTGCTGCGTGTCGCCGATTCAGGTGTGACTCGGCTGGTCGCAGCGGGTTCGTTTGGGTTGGTAGTTCTAGCTCTCGTCGGTTGCTTCAGCAGCGGGTGCTTCCGCTTCAGCCGCTGGTGCCGCAGGTGCTTCTTCGGCTGCCGCTGGGGCATCCGCTTCGGCGACTGGGGCTTCGTCGGCTGGCGCTTCGTCGGCGGCTGGTGCAGCAGCGTCCTGGACTGGGCCTTCGGTCTCGACCTTGACGCGCAGGGCGTCCACGGTGCGAGCTGCCTGCGACAGGGGTGCTGCGAACAGCGCCGCTGCCTGCGACATCGAGGCGTTCATTGCGCCGGCAAGCTTTGCCAGCAGCACCTCGCGAGATTCCAGTTCAGCAAGCTTGGAGACGTCTTCTGCAGAGATCGCAGCGCCGTCGAGGTATCCACCCTTGATGACAAGCGCGGGGTTCTCTTTTGCGAACGTCTTCAGGCTCTTCGCGGCTTCGACGATGTCGCCGTCCACGAATGCCAATGCACTTGGTCCAACCAGGAGGTCATCAAGTCCCTCAATTCCCGCTTCTTTCGCGGCAATCTTGGTGAGGGTGTTCTTGACGACCGCGTAGGTCGCACCTTCGCCTAGTGAACGTCGCAGCTCCTTGAGCTGAGCAACGCTCAGGCCGCGGTACTCAGTGAGTACCGTTGCCGACGATGACTTGAACCGATCGGCGAGCTCGGCAACTGCTGTCGCCTTATCTGGCCGCGCCATGGTTCTCCTTTCACATTGTGCTATCTGATGTTGCTTTGTTGTCCGGTCTTTCCAGGCAAACAAAAAAACCCGAAACGCAGATGCGCTTCGGGTTGCACGTCGCACTGTTGAGTGCGAACGGGATTCCGATTGCTCACCTGCGCTGGCGCCCTTGCGGGCCTTCGCTCCTGACGAATCAGGATGACCGGCGGTCTTTGGTTCTCGTACAGAGTACACGCCTCGGCTCAACGTCACACCACAAGGCCGCCCTAGTCGAACACTAGCCCGTGAGCCCTGATGGCAATCCCGTGCAGATGTGTCAATTACATGACTGGAGTTGTGTAAATGACACATCTGCCCAACCTCCTCCCTCACCGGAGGTCGAACGTACAAGTAGGGGCGCATTCCCCAACGCAATGGGAAAGGCGCCCCTACTTGTACGTGGTGCTGGTTGGCTTATGCGTCTGCGGCGGCCTTTGCGGCTGCGGAGATGCGGGTGACTGAGGGGTCGATCGTGACGCCGGGGCCCTGGCTCGTCGAAACGACAATCTTCTTCAAGTAGGTGCCCTTGGCGCTCGACGGCTTCAGACGCAGGATTTCGTCGAGGGCAGCGGCGTAGTTCTCCGCGAGCTGCGAGGAATCGAACGATGCCTTGCCGATGACGAACTGCAGGTTCGAGTGCTTGTCGACGCGGAACTGGATCTTTCCGCCCTTGATTTCCTCGACAGCCTTCGCGACGTCTGGTGTGACGGTGCCGGTCCGTGGGTTTGGCATCAGACCACGCGGGCCGAGAACCTTACCGAGCTGACCAACCTTGCCCATGAGTTCTGGCGCAGAGACGACGGCGTCGAAGTCGACCCAGCCGCCCTTGACCTTGTCAATCAAGTCGTCGGCGCCCACGAAGTCTGCACCTGCGGCCTCAGCTGCGGCAGCCTTGTCACCCGTGGCGAACACAAGGACGCGCTTGGTCTTACCAGTGCCGTGCGGCAGGTTGACCGTGCCCCGAACCATCTGATCGGCCTTGCGCGGATCCACGCCCACGCGCATCGCGATCTCGACGGTGGCATCGAACTTCGACGGGTTGGTCTCCTTGACCAGTTCCATCGCGGCGTTCGGCTCGTAAAGGTGGTCGGCTTCGATCTTCGCCTCGGCGGCCTTGTATCCCTTGCTGCGCTTCATGGCGCACTTCCCTTCGGTACTGCCTCATCACCACTCTGGTGTGAGGTTGTGGTGCGGACCGGGGCGGCCCTCCCACGTGTTGCTCGCTTGCCGCCTTGACAGCTTTGGCTTGTCAAAGCGGTCTGCGCTCGTTTGCTCTATTTGACCGTGATACCCATCGAGCGAGCCGTACCTTCGATGATCTTCATCGCGGCATCGACGTCGTTCGCGTTGAGGTCCACCATCTTGCCTTCGGCGATCTCCTTGACCTGAGCCTTGGTGATCGAGGCAACTGGCTTGAGCGGGTTGCCTGAACCCTTGGGAACTCCGGCAGCCTTCAAGATGAGCTTGGAAGCTGGCGGGGTTTTCGTGACGAAGGTGAACGAACGGTCTTCGTACACGGTGATTTCAACTGGAATGACCTGCCCACGCTGATTTTCCGTGGCGGCGTTGTACGCCTTGCAGAACTCCATGATGTTAACGCCGTGCTGACCCAATGCGGGACCAACGGGCGGCGCGGGGTTGGCCTGGCCAGCCTGGATTTGGAGCTTGATAAGGCCAGCGACCTTCTTCTTCGGTGCCATTACGTGCCTGTCCTCTTCTTGCGCGTGGTGCGCGGTTGTTGCCTGACGGGAGCGGTTCGCTGCCCGTTAGTTCTTTTGGATCTGGTTGAAGCCGAGTTCGACCGGAGTCTCTCGACCGAAGATCTCCACCAGTCCGGTGATCTTCTGGGCGTCGACGTTGATTTCTGAAATGGTCGCATGCAAGGTGGCAAACGGTCCATCGATGACTGTGACCGAGTCTCCGATGGAGACATCAATCTCAGTCTGAGTTGCGGCTTCTGGTTCGAAGCCGCCCTTGCTGCCGGACGAGACCGGCGCAACGGGCTTCTCGGGCTCGGGGGCCAGAATCCGGACGACCTCGTCGAGGGTCAGCGGAATCGGATCGTGGGCCTGGCCAACGAAGCCGGTGACTCCGGGGGTGTGGCGAACCGTGCCCCACGCGTCGACCGTCTTGTCGGTGAGGTCCATCCGAACGAGCACGTACCCGGGGAACTTGTTGCGCTTGACCGTCTTGCGCTGGCCCTGCTTGATCTCGACAACTTCCTCGATCGGAACCTCGACCTGGAAGATGTAGTCCTCCATGTCCAGAGACTTGCTGCGGCTCTCGATGTTCGCCTTGACCTTGTTCTCGTAGCCGGCGTAGGAGTGGATGACGTACCAGTCGCCCGGTGCATTGCGCACTGCCTCGCGGAACTCCTCAACAGGATCCAGTTCGGCGGCTTCTTCGGTGAGGGCCTCGGCTTCGGCGACGACTTCGGCTTCTGCGAGTTCTTCCTCAGCCTCGATCGCGATCTCGGTCGCGACCTCTTCCGCTATGAACTCCTCCGCGATCGCCTCGGCGACGAGTTCTTCGGCGACGGCCTCTGCGACTGCTTCTTCAACGATGGCTTCTTCGACAATGGCTTCGGCGAGCTCGATCGCTGCGACCTCTTCGGCGACTGCTTCGGCGACGATTTCTTCGGCGATCTGCTCAGCGATCATCTCTTCCGCCGCTGCCTCAGCGACAACTTCAGCAACGAGTTCGGGATCTGCGCCCTGCGCCAACGCCTCGGCGGCAACCTCGTCGACAATTGCTTCGTTGATCATCGCATCGACAACGATTTCCGCCGCAACGGCTTCGGCGACTGCTTCGCGAACCACAGCTTCCTCGACGATTTCTTCTGCCACTGCGAACGCTTCGGCCTCTTCGATGATTGCCTCTTCAACGATCGCTTCAGCGATCACCTCGGCGGCAAGTTCGTCAACTACGGCATCGACAACAATCTCGGCCGCGATCTCCTCAGCGGCAACCGCGTCATTTACGGCGTCGTTGAGTTCTTCGCCGGGTTCGCGGTCGTCGTTCGGTTGGTTCTCGGACACTTCAGCCCTCACTCGTCAATTTCGTGGTCAACATGATCATTTGTGTGCCTCGTCTAACCAAAGACGAACAGCACTCCCTTAGTGAAGATGAAGTCCAACACTCCGATGTAGGCGCCCATGATCAGGACGAAGATGAGCACAACCCACGTGTAGCTCAACAATTCCTTGCGCGTTGGCCAGATGACCTTGCGAAGTTCGGCGACGACCTGGCGGAAGAACAGCATCATCCGCTTGAGCGGACCCTTGTAGGTACCGTCAGCATTCTCTTGCGCCTTCTTTTCTTTCTTCGCGACCTTTTCGGCCTTGCGATCGGCCTTGTCCGCTGCCATTTGCGCCTTGCGCTCAGCACGGGCAAGCGCGCGCGGCGACTGTTCTTGCTCGTCGCCAGACTCGAGCTCAGGTGGCAAATCGTCGTCAGGCAACTTTTTGTCGTCGCTCACACTTACCTCCATTCAGAATCGTTGGTGCAGCAGCCATCGGCTGTCGCCTTGCAGGGCAGGAGGGACTTGAACCCCCAACCACCGGTTTTGGAGACCGGGACTCTACCAATTGAGCTACTGCCCTAAGTTGCGTGAATGTGGTGCAAACCGGCACGGCTTCGCCGGCGAAATCAGCATGTGCTGCCCGCCGGTGATGCTGCTGAGGAGCTTGAGTGAGACTTGCGTACCCAAGACCGCTACTGGCCTGCTCCGAGGTGACACGCCACCAAGGAGTCGCAAGTCTACGCCAGCAACCCTCCACATGGCGCCCACTGGGTCGGACTTCGGGCGAATCTCACCAAAATGAGTGCCAATGCGGTGTATCAAGTTGACGCGATATGGGTAAGGATTAGCACATGACGTTCCCGCGGATCTCCGCTCGCATTGGATCAATTGCCGAATCAGCCACCCTGGCCGTAGACGCCAAGGCAAAGGCGCTCAAGGCTGCGGGGCGACCCGTGATTGGCTTTGGCGCTGGCGAGCCAGACTTTCCTACGCCGGATTACATCGTCGAGGCAGCGATTGCGGCGTGCAGTGAGCCGAAGTGGCATCGGTACACCCCTGCCGGCGGTTTGCCGGAGCTGAAGCAGGCGATTGCCGACAAGACTCTGCGCGATTCGGGCTACGAAGTTGCGGCGAACCAGGTGCTGGTGACGAACGGCGGCAAGCAGGCGCTCTACAACACGTTCGCGACGTTGTTGGATCCCGGCGACGAGGTGCTGCTGCAGGCGCCTTACTGGACGACGTACCCGGAATCGATCGCGCTTGCGGGCGGCGTGCCGGTGATCGTTGAGACGGACGAGTCGACCGGCTACCTCGCGACTGTCGAGCAACTTGAGGCAGCGCGCACGTCGAAAACGAAGATGCTGGTGTTCGTCTCGCCATCGAACCCGACGGGTGCGGTGTATCCGCCGGATCAGGTGAAGGCGATCGGTGAGTGGGCACTGGCACACGGGATTTGGGTCGTTACGGACGAGATCTACGAGCACCTTGTGTACGGCACTGCTGAGTTCACACCGATCGTGAAGGCGGTTCCGGAGCTTGCGGACACCTGCGTCGTGGTCAACGGCGTTGCGAAGACGTACGCAATGACCGGTTGGCGCGTCGGATGGATGGTTGGCCCTGCCGATGTCATCAAGGCAGCGACGAACCTGCAGTCACATGCAACGTCCAACGTGGCGAACGTGTCGCAGGTTGCCGCGTTGGCAGCTGTGTCTGGCGATCTGACCGCGGTTGCGGAGATGAAGCGGGCATTCGATCGTCGTCGACTGACCATCGTCGAACTGCTGAACGAGATTCCTGGCGTCACTTGCCCGGAGCCGCAAGGCGCGTTCTACGCGTACCCGAGCGTGAAGGGGTTGTTCGGCAAGGCGATCAAGGGCGTGGAGATCAATAGCTCGGCGGACCTTGCTGGCGTGATCCTCGATGAGGTTGAGGTCGCGGTGGTGCCCGGCGAGGCTTTCGGCACGAACGGCTACCTACGCCTGTCCTACGCCCTGAGCGACAACGACCTGGTCGAGGGCGTCACCCGTATCAAGGACCTCCTCCTGACCGCCGAGTAGCTCCCACGTAACTGACCGCTGAACTGCTGACCGCTTCCCCGTTTGGTAGACACGCCCGGCAGGTCGGGCGTGTCTACCAAACGAGGAACGAGTCGGCAGGTTTAGAGGCGCAGCCAGAGGTAGGCGGTGCTGATGGGGCCGGTGCCGGCTGAGTTGAGGGCCACGACCCGGCCCGGAAGCGGAGCAAGCCCGCAATGTCGCCTCGTGGCTTCATCGCGTTCCGCTTGAGGAACTTGCGCGTGAGCGTGTAGGACGTCGTACTAGCCTTCAGATTCTTCGTCAGAATGATCGTTGAATAGCCCTTTTGATTGACCAAGAGGCGATAGCCGGTAACGGGCCGATTACCTGCAGGATTCGTAGGCTTTTTCCAGGTGACCTTGTAGTTCGAGTCAGTCGGCCCGCCTTTGACCTTGGTGCCACGAGGCTTGTTGGGCACCAGAACCGCGCTAGCGGATTCGTAGGTGTAGCCACCGGTAATTGAGATCGGCTCCGGGAGGCCCACATCGACGAGCACAGGAACATTCGCACCGGCGGTCCCGACTGACACGACGCAGGTCAGGGAGAGACCGTCTCCCGCAACAACAACGCTGGTGCAGGTTTGCCCGCCGATCGTGACGGTCGTTGCCGGCTGTAGTCCTGTTCCGGAGATCGTGACCGTGTTCCCACCCGTCGCGGGGCCAGTTGGCGGAGCGATCGTGGTGACGGTGGGCGGAGCAGACGTCAGAGTTGCCGTATCCCAGGGCAAGAATGTCGCTTCAGCCCAGAGACCTGAGCCTGCTAGGTCAACCACTGGCGGCACACCTCCGCCGAGTGGCGATTCAAATCCAATCGACAGTCCAAACCCATTGACGAGGGCGAGAGTCGTGCTGGTCGATGTCTGCGGCATCGCTGGCGAACTGAGCGCTGAGCAGCCGCCATTCGGCGTATCACACACGGTGGAGTCATCGAATGTCGTGGGACCAAACGAATTCTCAAGTGACACGTTCGAGTACGCGGTCGGGCAAGGATCGGAGGGACATAGAACTGGGTCAAAATCAAAGGTTCCAGTGACCGTATACGGCTCACTGCTAAAAGTGAACGTCCCACCGAAGGTATAGGTGATCGGGGCTGCCTGTGCTGGGGCGGCAACGGCAAGCCCCAGACCCGTCATTGTCAACGCTGAGGCAAGCAGCAGCCCAATAGTCCGTCGGGCCTTGCGAGCGAGTTCGATACTCATCGATCTTCCTACCTTCGGCTAGATCATCGGTTCGGAGAGGCTAGAGATGCCAGACCGCTCCTCGTTTGGTAGACACGCCCGGCAGGTCGGGCGTGTCTACCAAACGAGGAACGAGTCGGCAGGTTTAGAGGCGCAGCCAGAGGTAGGCGGTACTGATGGGGCCGGTGCCGGCTGAGTTGAGGGCCACGACCCGGACCCGGAAGCGGAGCAAGCCCGCCATGTCGCCTCGTGGCTTCATCGCGTTCCGCTTGAGGAACGAACGCTTCAGCGTGTAGGACGTCTTGCTCGACTTCAGGCTCTTGGCCAAGATGAGCTTCGAGAATCCCTTCTGATTGACCAACAAGCGGTAGCCCGTCACGGGCCGACTTCCTGATTTGTTGACCGGCTTCTTCCACGTCACTTTGTACGTCGGTGCGGTCGGCCCACCCTTGACTGAGGTCCCGCGAGGCTTGTTTGGCGGCAGTATCGCGGCCGGAGTTTCGTACGTGTAGCCGCCTGGAATGGTTTTGGGATCCCCAACACCCACGTTGACGAGCACCGGAACATTGGTTCCTTCGACCCCCGCGGGCACTGTGCAGGTCAGTGACGCGCCATCCTCAGCGACCACCACACTGGTACACGCGTGCCCACCGATCGTGACCGTCGTGTCGGTGGGCATCGAGACGCCCGTAATCGTCACAGTATTGCCGCCAGCTGCTGCGCCTGACGCTGGTGTGATGGCAGTCGCGTCCGGTAGCCCGCGACTGTCATGGCTGTGGTCTTGACGCTCGCTACCCCGATGGGGCTCAAATTGAGATTGCCAAACTCCTCGCCCGCGGTTGGGTCTTCACCCGAAGCCGTGGCACGAACCTCCACGTTGTACGTACCTGGAGTCGCTCCGGCCGAGGAACCCGAGATCGCACCCGTCGACGAGTCGATCACCAACTCAGCGGGGTAGTCCACCCCCGCCGTTCCAACCAACTCCCATGTACCCCCGGGGATGTCGGCAACGTAGTCCGTTCCGGAGTAGGCATCGCCCACGGTGACATTGGAAACGTCGCCCGCAGTGATGTCGACAAAGATGACATCCGCGTAGCCCTCGGTGCCGTAATAGGCCGACGTGTACTCAGGCAATACCAAGGTCGAGAGGCTCGAACCTCCAGCGCCGCCGCCACCACCGGCTGCGTACGGTTCCTGCCCGGCCTCGGCCGAGCCGCTTGTGGCAGCCGAGCCTCCGCCAGTTCCGCCGCCGCCGCCGCCAGCGCCGCCGCATCCACCTCGTGGGTCGCACGCGTCGGTGGGAGCTGTTCCGCCAAGGCCAGCCGATCGGGTCGTGGTGCCTGGAGTTCCACCAGCACCGGCTAGGGGCTGGTCTCCGTCTGTGAAGGCATCGGAGCCCGACGTTCCGGCAAATGATCCATTTCCACCGGCCCCACCAGCAGCAAAGGTGTTGCCGTCGAAGGCGATGAACCCGCCTGCCCCGCCACCGCCACCGGCAACAGCAATCTCCTCTGAGGTCGTCGATCCGTTCAGGTAGACGACAGTGCTGGCTCCGCCGCCAGCTCCACTGGGAAAGCCTGGAGCTGGGCTACCGCTGACCTCACCCGGCACACCCGCACCACCCGCGTACACGCCGGTGCCGCCGATTCCGCCGGTGTCGACAGCGTTGCAGCTTGCGCCTTGGCCCCCAGGAACGGCCGTTAGGGAATCAGCAGGCGCGACAACGAGGCCGCCCCAGATGACCGCGCCTGAGCCGCCCGGCGGCTCGTAGCAACTGCCACCAGCGCCGCCAACCACGAAGAGCGCGACACTCTCGGGAACCACTCCACCACCCACGCTCGCGGGCGTCCAGGCAGTACTGGTGAGAGACGTGGTCGCCGCACTGACTGGCGTGGCAGCGAGTCCAACCATTCCTGCTGCAACGAGGCTTACCGATGTCGCCACGAGTGCAACCGACTTCATTCGGCGAGCTCGCGGGATGACCGTTGGTCGGTTGTTGCGGCTTTGGTTCTTCATAACGGCTCCGTGGAGTCGGTTCCCCGCGTTGCGGGCTGTAGTCCACCCCAACGTAGGCAAGAAGATCTCCGATATCTACCGCGATCACCCGACACCCCCCAATATGAACCACTTGGTTCACCCACCGATGTGGACCTGAAGCACCTGCCCCGGCTCCACGTGCCCGCCGCACCGGACCCTTTCCCCGTTTGGTAGACACGCCCGGCCTGGCGGGCGTGTCTACCAAACGGGGAAAGGGTCCGCGGTGATGCAGCCGCGGGTTACACAGCGCAGTTGATCAAGGTGGGTTCGGGGTGGAGGGTGACTCCGAACTCGCGGTGGACACCGTCGATGATGACGCGGGCTAGATCGAGGACGTCGCGGGTTGAGGCTCCGCCGCGGTTGGTGAGCGCGAGCGTGTGCTTCGTCGACAAGCTCGCATTGGCCCCAGGGGCGATAGCCCAGCCGCGGCCAAACCCGGCGTGTTCAATCAACCATGCCGCGCTGAGTTTCACCGATCCGTCATCGGTCGGCCACACGGGCATTCCCGGAGTGAGGCCCTGCGCAAACTCGGATTCAACAATCGGGTTCGTAAAGAAGGAACCGGCGCTCCAACAGTCATGGTCGTCGACGTCGAGCACCATGCCCTTTCGGCGTCGGATATCGAGTACCGCACGGCGCACTTGGATCGGCTTCGTCGTATCACCCGGCGCGATACCTAGCGCCTTGGCAAGCTCGGCGTACCTGATCGCCACCGATTCAGAACGCTCAGCTAGTCGGAGCGTCACCGCCAAGATCAACCATCGACTTGGATTCGCTTTGAAGACACTGGTGCGGTATCCAAAGCCGCACTCGCCAGCAGCGATCGTTTCGTACTCGCGTGTGGTGCGGTCATAGACCTCGACCGACGCGATTACCTCAGCGACTTCGTTTCCGTACGCACCAACGTTTTGAACCGGCGTTGCACCCACAGATCCGGGGATACCTGAAAGAGTCTCAATACCGGAGTACCCGTCGGCAACGAGTTGCGCGACCAACCGGTCCCAAGGCTCCCCCGCAGCAATGCGGACCAACACGTCGTCGCCGTCCGGCGTGATCTCGATTCCACGCGTGCGAACGTGAACCGCCAACCCGTCGAATCCGTCATCGCCGATCACGAGATTGCTTCCGCCGGCGATCAACAGCACCGGCACCCCGCGGGCATCAGCATCAGCGACGTTCGCAACGAACTGGGCATCGTCTGACACCTCAACAAACCGCGCAGCACGCCCGCCAACCCGCATCGTCGTCAATGGTGCCAACGGGACATCAGCTTGCACATCGACACGATTCTCAAGCACCACCGAAGCCTACCCGGATCCCCGAAGCCCGCCGTAGTCCTCCGCCACTGCGATCGCCCGCCCCACGGCGTTCAGTGTGGAGTTGTTGGGGTCGTTGCGGCCGCAAACACCCCAACAACTCCACAGTCAACGCAGCCTGGCAAGGACGCAGCCATGGTGCCGGGCGCCGGGCCAGGCCGGCGGACGGAGCAAGGCAGGCGGACGGAGCACGGCGAGCGGACGGCGAGCAGTCAGTGTCAGGAAGCGGGCGGGGTGGGGAGATGCTGGGAGAAGATGGTCCAGTCGGAATTGCCGGAGCCTGACTCGCGGGCGCGGTCTAGGAGCGCGGCGACCAACTCTAGACCTGGCGCCGAGACTCCGACCTCGGCCACGTCATCGATCGCGAAGCGCAGATCCTTCGCCATGAAGTCGGCGGTGAACCCTGGGGCCCAGTCGCGAGATGCGGGCATACCTGGTTGCAGCCCTGGCACTGGCACACGAGTTCTCAACATCGCCGATTCGGCGGTTGCACCGTGCAGGACTTCCAGCATCTTCGCCGCATCAACTCCGGCCGCTTGGCCGTACGAGAACGCTTCCGCGATTCCCAACACAGTGCAGGCGATGATCATCTGATTCGCCAGCTTCGCAACCTGCCCCGTTCCTGACTCTCCGAGGCGCACCACCGTCGACGAATAGCTGTCCACAACGGGAAGCGACCGGTCGTATGCGGCCAGATCACCTCCGACGAACACTGCCAACGCCCCGGCAATCGCACCCTCAGGTCCACCCGAGATCGGTGCGTCGAGAAATTCGAATCCCAGCCCGCGACAATCCGCTGACAACTCCCGCGCATGCTGGGGACTGATCGTCGAGTGATCGACGACCACCACTCCAGGCGCCGCCTGACTCAACGCACCATCGGACCCGAGGAGGACGTCACGCACAACCTGCCCATTCGGCAGGCAGGTGCAGATGACGTCAACGCCCGAGCCCAACTCCGCCAGGGATTCGGCAACGGTCGCGCCACCGCCAGCCAACTCCGAAGTGACTTCGGGATCACGCCCAAACACTGTGACCTCGTGGCCCGCCGCAAGGAGGTTGCGGGCCATCGGCGCACCCATCCGACCAAGCCCAATAAATCCGACACGCATTTCCATACCCCCGACTATTACGCGGCGCCGACCTGCGTGCCACCTTGACCTGAGCGGACCGGATCGAGCTTGTACTTGCGCTGGAAGATCAACGCAATGAACATCAGCACGGCTGGAACGACGGTGAAGCCCAGCAACAGCGCCGCTTGCGCAGTGGGTGTCTGTACTACTTCTTGGCCAGCCGTGACAGCGACAAAACCGCCAAGGCCAATCACCGCAGCGTAGATGTAGGGCCCGAACGCGGTACCCGTTGCCTCCGTTGCGGTCCAGACCCCCGTGTAGGACCCCGCCATCGATCCGTCGGGGCTCGCGGCACGAGCGACATCGGGCACCATCGAGAACGCGAACAGTTGCAGGCCACCAAATGCCGCACCCAACACCACCACGATTGCGACCGTTGGCGCGAGACCGATGATCGGCGCTGAGAGTAGCGCCAGTGTTCCGAGCAAGAAGGCCAGCTGACAAATCAACAGTCCTCGCTGCTTGCCAATCCGCAACGAAACCTTCAGCCAGATCGGAGTGGAAATAAGCGCCGGCACGAGGAAGGCGCCCATGAACACCGATGTGATCTTCGCGCTGCCGAACACGTACTCAGCAAAGAATGGCACCGCCGCCAAGAAGAGGTGCGTCGTTGCTCCGGTGAACAGGTACGACAACACGAGGAAGCGAAAGTTCCGATCCGCCCAA
>JBAYVO010000044.1:0-12172 GCA_041674545.1 Candidatus Nanopelagicales bacterium
CCGGCCAGGGCTGCTCGAAGGTAAGGACGTGAGCCATCCTTGTAGGAGCGGGTGTGCTCCATGACCCAGACAAATCCTCGAGCACCCGCGCCACACAAGACGCCAACAATGAGCACTCCAACAACCTCTTTGACGCCAATCTCGTGAGGCACATAGGTGAGCAGGGAGCGTGCGTTCTTCGTCAGCGAGGCGGCGCCAAAGGATGCACCTGCGGCTAAGACAGCCGGGATCAGGCGGCGTGCGTCGAGGCGATTGCGAAACGGCATCTCTAGCCCGTACAGCGCCCCGAGGATCGGCGATGAGAAAACGGTCGCAATGCCCGCAGAGGCGCCGCAGACGAGTAAGAGATTACGACCCTCTGGACGTGCGAGGTAGTCCAGGCGGCCACGGAACAAACGCCGCAAGAGGATTCCGATAGTGCTTCCGATGAGCACCGACTGAGATTCGAGTCCTTGCGATCCGCCGAGGCCAACTGTCGTAGCGCCAGACAAGATCCGCCCCGGCGTCTGCCGCGTGGGGTAGTGCTGTTCAGGGTGGTGGTAGTAGTGCGGATACAGCTCCGCAGTCCCCGGCTTGTTCGTTCCTGCCACCTTCAGCAATGCAAGTCGCGTAAGCACGAAGACCGCCATAGCCGGCACAGCGAACCACAGGCCAGGAAGTCCAAGTACCACGGTCTCTAGTAGGTAGTCCTCAATGAGGCGAACGACGAGGCCCACAACGAGACCGGTGAGCGCCCCGACCACGACCGGGACGATGAGCAGAATCTGCCAGGTCAACCGCGGGTCGCGGTCGATCACTGGGTCTTCATGCTCGATGCGGCTCACGGAAAGTCAGCCTGTCAGATTTGTGCTGTAGGCCGCAGTTCAAGCCGGGCTTCCGCTATTGGGAGAGGCCAATACCGGAGTGGAGTCGGGTGATCCGGCACGCCGGTCACGGCGCCATGGCGACACAGGGCCCGACTCAGAGAGCAGTGCGTTGATCGGCGATGCTGCTTGTTCGATTTTGGTGTTCGTTTCATCGACGCATTTCGCTAGATCGCCACGTCCGACGGGCCTAGTAACAGCCCGTTACGGTTGCGGCAATCCGGTCAACGTTGCGGCGGGTTGCCAAAGGTGTGAATCGTTGCGGGCGCGAGTTCACGAGAACTGAGAATGCCTTGAGTCGCCCGTCAGCACCGACGGCGAGCCCGGACAGTCCAACTGTGTCGAACAACGTGCCCGTCTTCGCCCGGAGCTTGCCAGCGGCGCATCGGGTGGGCGAGGTGTTGAATCGGCCAGCGGTGTAGTTGAGCGTGCCGGAACGCCCGGCCAACGGCATCCCGCCGCCGTAGTAGATCGCGCTCAGTTCGGGGTAGTCCGTCGAGTTCGCGACCCGCTGCAACATCGTGGTCAACGAGTTCGCGGTGAGTCGGTCATTTCTACTCACTCCGCTGCCGCTGGCCAAGGACATATTCGCAAGTGGCACGCCAAGTTCGGTCAGGATCTCTTGGGCGGCTCTTGTGCTGTTGCCCCACGTTGCCTCGTACCCGCGGGCGATCGCAGTGTTGCGGAACAGCATTTCGGCGACGTTGTTCTCACTGACCTGAAGCATGTACTTGACCTGGTCCGAGAGCTTGGCGCCGTCGTAGGAGCTCAACTCTTCAGCGGTTCCAGCAGCACGGCGGCCCTTGTAGGTGCCGTTGAGTCCGTGGGACTTCAGCGCCGAAGCAAAGTGTGCGGCAGCGCCGGCTGAGGAGTCGTTCGTGTAGCTGCCATCGATACCGAGGGCGCGCACTGGGCGAACAACGTACGGCTCGTATCCGCTACGCCAACCCGACGGGCGCGTTGGCGACGGGTACAGCGAATCGTCGACGAACACCTTCACAGTGCGGCTTGCGCTCGGTCGCACCAAGGGGCAGGGCTTCTTCTTGGTCGATTTGACGCGCTTGCCCTTGCGAATACACGTAGCCGGTCGATACGGCGCGGGAGTCGTGACGTCGGGAAGGAGGTCTGGGCGCGCGTTGATCGCGGCCGCTGTGTCCCGTGCGAGCTTCTCGAGCCCAAACCTGGACAGGGTCGCGTCGCCGCCGCCGACGATGACCACCTTGCCCTTGCCGAGGCTGACGACGCGGGTAGTGAAGCGCTTGTCGGGATCCATTGAGCGCAACGCGGTAATTGCAGTCACAATCTTCATGTTCGACGCTGGGAGGAATGGCTTGTTCGCGCGCCGAGTCCACAGGCGAGCGCCGCTGTCGATGTCGACGACGTTCACCGCTAACTTCTTGCCCACGCTCTTGTAGGTGACCCGTTTGGGAAGCACCCGCGTTATGCGCGCGTTTGCGGATGCCGAACTCACGAGAGCGCGGGCACTCCGGGCTGCCGACTCGTCAGCACCAGGTGAGAGACCTTCGCCCTTACCAATGAGGGAATTGACCGCGCGGTCCTCGGGATCAGCGGCGGAGGCTGGGGCGGCGATGAACGTTGATGCCCCGAGGCAAACGGCAAGCGCGACGACAGTTGGGGTTGCGAACCGGCGATAGGTCATGGCAAGCACGGTAACTCGCTGCGGCTGAATCGATGCTCTTTGGAGTTTTGCGTTTGGCCAAATTTTCGACAATTACGCACCCATTCGGCCAGGTGCCGTCAGCAGTGGTGACGTAACGTGAACCCGAGACGTACGAATTCACGGTCCTTTGGATCGTGAATTCGAGAGCATCAATGCCTTGGAGGCGATTGTGAGCACCATCGAGTCGAGCACCCCGCGCCGGGACGCGCGGCGCATTGCTCGTTGGCGGCGAATGGCTGGAGTCGCAGTCTTGGCGTCAGCGGTCGCGATGGTGGGCCTTCCGGCAGCCTCGTCGGCGGCTGCTCCGGCCGTGGTGCCAGCAAACACTGTTGCTCCAAAGCGAATGATGAGCGGGTGGTTGCCCTACTGGACGACCGCAGAGTCGGTCAAGTCGGTGGTCGATAACTCAGACCTCTTTAGCGACGTCTCGCCGTTCTGGCACAACGCAACCAAGAGCGGATCTAGTGCCTCCGGGGTAGCGCTTGAAAACAATTCCCTGAACTCCGGGACTCGCGCATCCAACCTTGCCCAACTCAAAGGCCGCGGCTTCGACATCTTGCCCTCGATCACCGATGGCACCGGCGCTGGACACATGAGTTCGGTCATGAAGAACACCACCAAACGCACCGCGCTGGTCAACCAAATCGTAAATTTGGTCAATTCAAACGGCTACGACGGCATCGATCTGGACTTCGAGAAGTTCGCTTTCAGCGACGCACAATCGACCTGGGCGGCGACACGTCCAGCGTGGGTCGCATTCATCGCGGAATTGAGTGGGCGCTTGCGGGCCAATGGCAAGAAGCTCGCTGTTGCAGTCCCTCCGATGGGCGTGACGGGCAGTAACTACTGGGTGTACGACTGGAAGGCAATCGGCCCGTACATCGACAAACTTCGGATCATGGCGTACGACTACTCGTGGTGTACCCCCGGTCCAATCGGCGGCCCACTGAGCTGGGTCGAGAAGGTTGCTGCCTACGCGGTGAGTGTGCTGCCGCCGTCGAAGGTGCAATTGGGCACCCCGACGTACGGTCGTGACTGGATCAAGCGCGACAACTGCACGTTGACTGGGCAAAAGGTCTACGAGTCGCGGCAGCTGGGTACGGCAATTGCGAATACCCCAGCCAGCAGTTGGAAGCGCGACCCGGCATCGCAAGAACGCTATTTCAACTACTCGGTGTCGTCGAACGGCACAACCGTGAGCCGTAGCGCCTGGCTGCCTGATCACGTGACGGTTGAAGCGCGGGCCCGGATCGCGAGCAAGTATGGACTCAATGGCCTCGCGAACTGGTACCTCGGTGGCGAGCAATCAGCCATGTGGGCGCCGCTTCGAAGCGTCGCGCTCAACTTGCCATTTTCCGCTCCCAACGGACCGCGCAGCCAAAAGGTCGCGGTCAAGGTGAAGTCGAAGACCGGGCGAAAGGGTCGGACGGTCAAGATCTCAGGTGCCGTAACCCCCAAGCGCGCGAACGCCAAGGTGCGCTTGCAGGTGAAGCGGGCCGGCAAGTGGCGGACTGTCAAGACCGTGACGACGAGTACTGCCGGACGGTACAAGATTGCATTCAAGCACCGGACATCTAAGAGTTCGTACCGCGTCAAGGCACTGAAGAATGCCAGATACAAGGCCAAGTCCAGCGGCGCGTTCACTGTTCGCGGGCGTTAGCACCAGACCCTGTACCGCGTGGCCGTGCCGTAGCCGCGCAGGGATGGAGCCTTCGCGAGGACGAACGCTGCTACTCCGATCCGAATCGGTTGAAGGGCCTTTTGTGCCAACCGCACGACTATTCACAGTCGTTGCTGCACGCAGCGAGAGGGGCACCCCAAGTGTGGAATTATCAAGCCCGTGACTGCTGCCCCGTCTGAACTCGCCGAGCCATTTACCGAGGTACAGGCAGAGACCGATAAGCCGTGGGCGTGCATTGTTTGGGACGACCCGGTGAATCTCATGTCGTACGTGACGTACGTGCTGATGTCGTACTTCCACTACTCGAAAGAGAAGTCACAACAGTTGATGCTCAAAGTTCACAACGAGGGCAAGGCTGCAGTGAATTCGGGTACTCGCGAAGAAATGGAACGGGACGTAGCAGCGATGCACTCGTTTGGGTTGTGGGCGACGATGGAGCGAGATAGCTAGTGGCACTGGGATTTCAGCGCATCGGGGATCGCGTGAGCACGCAGCTCGAACCGGTCGAACAAATGCTCATTTCATCGCTCATCGATGAACTCTCCGACATTTTGCGGCGCCCCGATGAACTTGATCGCGCAGAAGTGGACCCACTCGCAAGAGAACTAGGATTAGAGGGTCTCACCGGCCTTGCCCCGGACCCGCCGGACAACCCGATCGCTGCACGTCTGCTGCCCGACGGCTACCGCGACGACGATGAGGCCGCCCTGGAGTTCCGGCGATATACCGATGATTCCTTGCGCACGACCAAGCTTGCTGACGCCGAGGTGATGAAGGCGGGATTGGAATCTGCGACTGAAGACCCCGATGGTCGGATCGAGATCGAACTGGCTGAGGCTGACCATTGGGTCCGGGCGATCAACGATTTGCGCTTGGCACTCGGCGTGGAGTTAGGCATCGCTGATGCGCCCGACGGTGACGCGACCCGATGGCTGGGAGACGAGCGGATGGAGGGTCGCGCGATGCTCTATGACTTCCTGACCTGGTGGCAGGACGGACTCGTCACCGCCCTCATGGGTGAATAGCCCGGCCGATGTGGCAGAAGTCCCGATTTGCATCGCTCGTGTGAAGAGTGCCGCCTAAACCGCCGAAGATGACATTTGTGACGTATCTTTCATCGGAGTCTGCGTCGTAGGTGCTCACTGGTACCGGGTTGCGACCAGCGGAGCCTGTGGATTCCCACACTCGACACTTGGACAAGAAGGAACACATATGAAGTCGCAAGCCATGAGCAAGAAGGTTGTTGTAGCAACTGCACTCGGATCAGGCGTCGCGCTCGCGTTGGCCGGCTGTGGAAGCAGCTCGTCGAGTTCGACTGAATCGCCGACCGCCGCCGCAACCTCGGAGGCGCCGGCACCCGCACCCGCACCTGCCGCAGGTGTTCCGGCCCCGCCAGCAGGTTCGACGTTGGTCTCGGGACCGACGGCGACAGCAAATGGTGGAACGTACAACGACTACAAGACCTCGCAAGCGCCGACGGCCGTCACCGGCTACTACAACACTGCGCTGAAGAATGAGGGCTTCACGATCACGAACAGTGGCAGCGGCGGCGGCGGCTGGGGCCAGTACGGCGGCTCGGGCTCACAGGTTGGCGGCAACAACGGCACACTGTTCGTTGAGGTCAACGCTGGTGGCTCCAAGCAAGGCGCAACGTTCTTCGAGGTGTGTTCCGGCCCGTCGCAAGCCGCTGTGAACTCGTGCCAGTCGGGCAACCACGGGCAAAGCCAGAGCAGCTAGGCACTGACGCGCCTAATATCACGCAGTGAGCAATTCAGACGTTGGATCGGCCAGTTCGCTTTCGTGGCGGGCTGGCCGATCTGCGTTCGCCCCCGGCGCAGCAAGCCCACCGAGACTCGCGCTGACGGAGACGTCGTTCTGGGCCATGGGGTGTGAATGCCAAGTGCTGGTATTAGGTGGCTCCGCGGGCCTCGTTGAACAGGGCGAGCGCTACACGCGGACGCTAGAGGATCGGTGGACGCGGTTTCGGGCTGACAGCGAACTGTCGAGGTTCAATGCTCGGACGGGCAACTGGGTCTCTATCTCGCCGGAATTGTCGGTTCTGTTGTGGCGAGGACTGGCTGGCTTCCGGATGTCTGGCGGCCTTTTCAATCCCTTTCTCGGATCGCAGATTCGCGGCGTCGGGTATGACCGTGACTTTGCCGAACTCGATCCAGCTACGGTGGACGACGAGTCTCACCCTGGCGAAAGATCGGCATTGATGCCCCTCGCGATCCCTCACCCGCTTGAGTTTCGTCGCAATCGGCGCATCGCCCGATTGAATCCAGGCCTCGAGTTCGACAGCGGAGGAATTGGCAAGGGCCTCGGTGCCGCGATGATCGTTGAGCACCTCATTCGCGCGGGGGCCGCTGGGGCGATGGCGAGTCTCGGGGGAGATGTGGCGGTGGGTGGTAGTTGGCCAGATGAAGGATGGCGCATCGGAATTGAGGACCCCACCGGCCGCACTGATCAACCGATGAATGTCGTGTTGCGTGAGGGCTCGATTTGCACCAGCGGAATTCTCAAACGTCGTTGGCGTGAGTCGTCGGGAACCGTTTCTCACCACATATTGGATCCAGCAACCGGGAAGTCTCTAGCGGGCAGCAACGTTGTAGCGGCAAGCGCGATTGCGCGGCAAGGCTGGCGGGCAGAGGTGTTCACCAAAATGGCGATCATCGGTGGTTCGCAGGTGGCGGACCAGATTGTTCGGCGCAACAGCGGCGTCGCGTTGCTGGTGTGGGACCGAACCGGTTCAGTCTCCACCGTTCAATAGCAGTCAGTTCTATCCAATAAGGTCGGATGCATGCTTGAAATTAGTCAAGAGCTCGTCGACAGTATCGTTGCGCACGCCCGCCAAGATCATCCTGATGAGGCGTGCGGTGTGATTGCCGGGCCGGCCAACTCTGATCGACCGACTCGGTTTATTCCGATGACGAACGCGGCACGGTCGCCAACGTTCTACGAGTTCGACTCGATGGATCTGTTGCGGCTGTATCGCGAACTCGCCGCCAACGACGAAGACCCGGTGGTCATCTACCATTCGCACACGGCGACTCCGGCGTATCCATCTCGCACCGATATTTCCTACGCCTCCGAGCCGAATGCTCACTACGTCCTTGTGAGTACTCGCGAGACAGGTACCGAAGACGGGCCTTACGAGTTCCGCTCATACCGAATTGTGGATGGCGTCGTGACCGAAGAAGAGGTACGGATTGGCTCCGACGCTTCGTAGCGTCGGACTAACCCGTAGGCTATTCCTGTGATTTCAGTAGAGATTCCAACCATCCTGCGCACCTACACCGGTGGCGAGCGAGCAGTGACCGCTGAAGGTGACACGTTGGGTGCTGTGATCGAGAACCTAGAGACGGCTTACCCCGGCATCGGCGACCGGTTGGTCGAGGCCGGCGCACTACGTCGTTTTGTGAACGTGTACCTCAATGACGAGGACGTGCGATTCCTCGATGGTCTCGCCGCGGAGGTCTCCGATGGCGATACCGTCACGATCTTGCCCGCGGTCGCAGGCGGCGCGCCCGCCGCTGCGGTCGGTTAAGGTCCGCTCCCGAACATGACCCGCTTCGACTCATTGCTGGACTCCGTCGGCCATACCCCTTTGGTGGGTCTGCCACGGTTGTCGCCCTCGCCAGAGGTTCGGTTGTGGGCAAAGCTGGAAGACCGAAACCCTACGGGTTCGATCAAAGATCGTCCCGCGTTATGGATGGTCGAAACTGCCGAACGTGAAGGTCGCCTCACGCCTGGCTGCACAATCTTGGAACCAACGAGTGGTAACACCGGGATTTCGTTGGCGATGGCGGCCAAGCTCAAGGGCTACAACCTCATCTGTGTGATGCCCGAGAACACCTCGGCTGAACGTACTCAGCTACTCAAGATGTGGGGTGCGGAGGTCCGCTACTCACCTGCTGCAGGTGGTTCGAACGAAGCTGTTCGAGTGGCGAAGGGCCTCGCCGCACAGAACCCCGACTGGGTGATGCTCTACCAGTACGGCAACCCAGCCAACGCCGATGCGCACTATCGCGGGACAGGCCCGGAGATCCTCGAGGACCTCCCAACGATCACCCACTTCGTCGCCGGGCTCGGAACGACTGGCACGTTGATGGGAGCGGGCCGATACTTGCGCGAGCACGTGCCCAACATCCACATTGTTGCCGCCGAACCTCGCTACGGTGAGCTTGTGTATGGGCTCCGAAACTTGGACGAAGGATTCATTCCTGAGCTTTACGACGAGTCCGTCCTGACGACGCGATACTCGGTTGGGCCGCGAGATGCAGTTCGGCGAACCCGCGAGCTACTTGCTGAAGAAGGGATCTTCGCCGGGATTTCGACGGGCGCAATCTTGCATGCTGCACTCGGAATGGCGAAGCGAGCGATCAAGGCCGGCGAACCTGCCGACATAGCCTTTGTTGTCTGTGATGGTGGTTGGAAGTACCTTTCGACCGGTGCGTACGAGGGCACGCTTGAAGAAGCGGAAGATGCGCTCGACGGTCAACTTTGGGCGTAGCCGATCTTCGACTTGGGTAGATGAGAGATCGCTCATACTTCCCTCGTTCTCGGGCTACACGGCGCAAATTCGGGATCACAAACACGTAGTCTGCTCCAATGGTTGACGCGCCTATCGGGATCTTCGATTCTGGAGTTGGTGGACTGACGGTTGCGCGTGCCATTCTTGATCAATTGCCTGACGAGCAGATCATCTACGTGGGTGACACCGCGAACGGTCCCTATGGTCCGCAGCCCCTCGCCGAGGTTCGCAAGTATGCCCTTGCTGTGATGGACAACCTCGTAGACCGCGGGGTGAAACTTCTTGTTATTGCCTGCAACTCGGCGAGCGCCGCGGTGCTTCGAGATGCCCGCGAACGTTATGACGTGCCGGTGGTGGAGGTCATCCACCCTGCCGTTCGGCGCGCAGTGCATGCGACACGAAACAACCGGGTGGCAGTCATCGGTACCCAGGCGACTGTGACGTCCGGTGCCTACGCCGACGCGTTTGCGGCAAATCCGCGGCTGACCGTGGTCCAGCAACCGTGCCCGCGTTTTGTCGAGTTTGTCGAGCAGGGAGTGACAGGTGGGCCTGAGTTGCTTGAGGTTGCGCAGGAATACCTCGCGCCAGTGATGGCGCAAGATGTCGACACTCTCGTCCTGGGCTGCACGCACTACCCGGTCTTGACGGCGATGATCCAACATGTCGTCGGCGATGACGTGACCTTGGTGTCGAGCGCGGAGGAAACCGCGAAGGACGTCTACTCGACGTTGACGTCACACGATCTGCTTCGGCCGGCCGGTTTGCCCGCGCCCGAACACGTGTTCCTCGTGACCGGAGATGCCGGGAACTTCGCGACACTTGGCCGACGCTTTTTGGGCCCCGAAGTCCGCCACGTCGATCACGTAGAGGGAGTGAGTTGGTGAAGCTAACCGTCATCGGGTGTTCTGGTTCGTTCCCAGGCCCGGATTCGCCCTCGTCGTGCTACTTACTGGAATATGACGGATTCTCGCTCTTACTTGACCTTGGCAACGGAGCTATTGGCCCGCTAGCGAAGTACCTTCCAACGGATAACGTAGATGCGGTTGCGTTGTCTCACCTTCACCTTGATCACTGTGCGGATCTCGGTCCGCTGTACGTGACTCGCCGCTATCACCCAGACGGATTCACGGGGCGGATTCCAGTGCTTGGACCACCCGGTTTGGATCTTCGAATCAAGAACCTCTACGCGGCCGAAGGTGAGGGTCCAGAACCACTCGAAGCAGTTTTCGACTTCATCGAGTTCGGATCTTCTGCCACAACGATTGGGCCCTTCACGATCGAAGCGCATCCGGTGGTCCACCCGGTGCCAGCATTCGCACTACGGGTCAGTGCAGGGGGTCGGACATTGGTCTACTCCGGCGATACCGCGCCATGTGAACAGCTCATCAACGCGAGCCGGGGCGCAGACCTTGCGCTCTTTGAGGCCTCGTACCTCGAACGCCACACCAACCCGCCGGGCGTACACATGACTGGCGCAGATGCGGCAAAGGCCGCCACCGCAGCAGGAGTCGGGCGCCTCGTCCTCACGCACTTGGTGCCGTGGAACTCAACGGACGAGGTGGTTGCCGACGCCGCCAAGCATTTTGCGGGCGACCTGATGTTTGCCCATGGCGGCCTCACGCTTACGGTGTAGCCCGACATCACCGCATCGTTTTAGGAGTCTCATGACCCGCACTGACGGCCGCACCAACGACGCCCTTCGCCCCGTTCGATTTCACCGCGGATGGCAAGACCATGGTGAGGGCAGTTGCCTCGTGGAGTTCGGTCGTACACGGGTGCTGTGTGTCGCTTCGTTCACATCGGGAGTCCCACGGTGGCGCAGGGACTCCGGCCTCGGCTGGGTGACCGCTGAGTACTCAATGTTGCCGCGGGCAACCGATTCTCGTGGATCTCGCGAATCGGTGAAGGGCAAATTGTCGGGACGCACCCAGGAGATTTCGCGCCTCATCGGGCGCTCGTTGCGGGCCGTCCTTGATGACGCTGTCCTCGGCGAGAACACGATTCAGATCGACTGCGACGTGCTTCAGGCTGATGGTGGCACCCGCACGGCCGCAATCACCGGGGCATACGTCGCGTTGTCGGATGCACTGACCTGGGCTAAGTCGGAGGGTCTGCTTGCGGCTTCGGCAAACCCACTCATCGATTCGGTTGCAGCCGTGAGCGTTGGCATCATCGACGGCGAGCCACGTCTTGATCTGCACTACGACGACGACGTTCGCGCCCAGACGGATATGAATGTCGTGATGACCGGCGGCGGCAAGTACATCGAGGTTCAAGGCACGGCTGAGGGTGAGCCGTTCTCACGCGAGCTGCTAGACGATCTGCTCGCCTTGGCCGCAGATGGCTGTGCTGATCTCACGAAGATGCAGCAGTCGGCGCTGGCAAGTGCACTGCCCGAGCGTGGGTTCCTCATCGACGGCACACCGGCTCGCTCAAGCTGATGTCGAAGGTCGTCCTCGCGAGCCGAAACCAGAAGAAAATCGTCGAAGTCAGGCGCATCCTCGCCGAAGTCGGCTCATCCATCGAATTGTTCGGGTTGGACGACCTCGACGTTGACGTCGTGGACGTGCCCGAGACTGGCGCGACCTTTATGGAGAACGCGTTGATCAAGGCGCGTTCGGTCGTGGAGCAGACGGGATTCGCAGCGCTGGCAGATGATTCCGGACTGATCGTCGACGCTTTGAACGGAATGCCTGGCGTCTTGTCAGCTCGCTGGGCGGGCAGCCACGGTGACGACGTTGCGAACCTTGAGTTGGTCCTCAACCAGATTGGCGACGTTCCCGATGATCGGCGCGGTGGCGGGTTCGTTTGTGCGGTCGCGTTGGTTCGGCCCGACGGTGCCGTGGTCGAAGCTGAAGGAATCGTGCGAGGGAGGTTGCTGCGCGAACCGGTGGGGGAGAACGGTTTCGGCTACGACCCGATCTTCGTGCCTGATGGCTACACCGTCACCACCGCCCAAATGTCGGCTACAGAAAAGGACTCGCTGAGCCATCGTGGGCGCGCTTTACGTGCGCTTGCCGCCCAGCTCTAGCCGACACCCGATCCGCTGACTGGTGAGGCAAGATGTCCCCTTTGGGTGATTTGCGAAGGATGTTCGGACCAAATCACACCTAAACGGGTTGATCTCGTGGAGATCCAATGCGCATGGTGGACGGACGCTGTCTATTCGGGGGAATCATGCGAAGCAAAATTTCGGTTGGCCTTGCCGCGCTCGTGGCCGGTTTGATTGGTGCCAGCACTGCCTTGACCGTTCCAGCGATGGCCGAGGATGCACACGCACAACAGCTTGGTCCAGTTGCCACGGTCGGTGGCCTCACCCCGGCGCCTGCGGTGTTTGTGGGTGCGGATTCGGCGTTCGCGTCCCCGTTCCTGGCAGCCGCTCAGGTTGCGGCCCAAGCCGCGGCTCCTGCGCC
>JBAYVO010000045.1:0-12093 GCA_041674545.1 Candidatus Nanopelagicales bacterium
CCCGATCCCCAGTTGGTCGTCACGGTGACGACCGTCTTGATGGTGCCCGCGGAAGCCGTCGGGGTTGGCGTCGGTGACGCCGTCGTCGGGGTCGGTGTCGGTGACGCCGTCGTCGGGGTCGGTGTCGGTGACGCCGTGGTCGGGGTCGGTGTCGGTGATGCCGTCGTCGGGGTCGGTGTCGGTGACGCCGTGGTCGGTGACGGGCTCGCGGTGGTGGGGGTTGGCGACGGGCTCGCCGTCGGCGCCCCTGCGACTGAACACGGAACCGCAACACCACTCAACTCAGCGGTACACGTCGTCGGGGTTGGTGGGACGTAGCTGCGGTCAGTGAATCCGACCGTAACTCCGGCACCGCTGGCAAGTGAACCGTTCCATGCGACGTTCGACAACGTGAGCTGCCCATCTGCGTGGCTCGACGCGGCATTCCACGGCTCCACGTTGTTCGGCCACGGGACGTTCACCTTCCATGACGACGACGCTGCGCTGCTGGTGTTGGTGATCGTCGCGTCGTAGTTGCGCCCCGAACCCCACTCGTCGGTCTTTGTGAGCGCGATGGTGACTCCACCGTTGCCGGTCGGTGCGGTTGTCGTCGGGGTCGGCGACGCAGTGGTCGGCGTCGGAGAAGCGGTCGTCGGGGTTGGTGACGCGGTGGTCGGCGTTGGAGATGCCGATGTTGGCGATGCCGTCGCGGTCGGTGTTCCACTGCCACCGATCGTCACGTCGTTGCAGGCGTAGAACGCCTCAGGGCTATCGCTGCGCTGCCAGATCGTGTAGATGATCGAGTGGGTCGAGCGGGCCGGAAGTGCGGTGCGAATGACCTCGGCGGATGCAGGTGCGCTCGCACCGGAATCGTGCACGAACTCCAAGTCGCTCCACTTCAGCGGTGCCGCGTTCACATCGAACCCCGGCTTGGTGATGTAGACCTTGTAGTAGGCGGTGGCGTGAGGTGCGGTGTTGAGCCACTGCAGCGAATACTTGCCATCCGATCCCGGCTTCAGGTTCGTCACCGGCCATTTGTCGCTCGCCGTGTTGAAGGCGGCGTACTTGGACCGACCGGCGCTGCACAGTTGGCCATCAGGAATCCGTGACTGGTGAGCGCCAGCGGCATCGCCGATGTTGACTTCGTTCCAGTCGTAGAGGGCTTGGCTGTTCGATGCCCAGGCCTGCTTACACAGCTCGTTGTCCGGTGTCAGGAAACGGCATCCGTAGACCCGGGAGGGTGGGTCCTGGGTCGATCCGTGGGCAGAGGCGCTTGAGGCCACCACGACGGAACCGATGAGGGCGGTGAGCAGTGCAAGGACCGAAGTGACAGCTGCAGCTGCGACTCGGGTGGGCTTAGGACGCATGGTGGCCTTTCGAATGCCGAATCAGTTGGGTTCACCAACGAGTTTGCGTTACGTAGAGATTTGATGTCGGATGAGCGAAGGCCACACTGAAGTTTGTGGCGGAATTGGGCTAATAGTTGGTCCAAACAGGCTCATCCCAAAGGAGTAGGAGAGCGAAATGCGCAGGTTTGTCCGATCCGCATCTGGCGGTCGCATTTTGACAGCGTGTGCTGCGATTTCCATCCCGCTGGCCGTACTCACAGGGTGTAGTTCAGGAGCATCTGCGCCGACCCAGTCGATCACCAGCGGCGAGGTCCCTGCACCCGGTTCCCAACCCGGGATCCATGCCGTCGCCGACACCGACTACGAACAAATTGCGCTGGCCGTCGATACCCAGCAGGTCTCGCTGGCAGAACTCGCGGCCGAGCCCGCCCGCAACGCCAGCGGGCAGGTAAAGGCCATAGCCAAGTCCGCGGCCGAGACAGTCGGACCGGAGGCCAAAGTCCTGCGAGCCAAGCTTGTGAAGGACGGCAACGCCACGACGGCCGACCATCACAAACCTGCGGTGTCCGACGAGCAAATCGCGGCGCTAAAGAAGCTCTCCGGCGACCGCTTTGACAGCGCCTGGGCGCGCGCCATGTACAGCCTGAACCTCCAGGTAGTCGCTGCCGCAGTCATCGAGATGGACACCGGCGAAGACCAAACCACCCGCGCAATGGCCCGTTCGAAGATTGACTACGCATCGGCCCAAAACGGAGCACTGAAGCCGTTGACGGGCAAGCAGTAGGCAGGCCAAGGTCTGTCGAAACAGGCAACAGACTGAACATCGTCCTACGACTTATGGATGAGGCACGCGCCGTCCTACAAGTAGCTCGCGCCGTCGACGAGGTGCGATCCGAGGCTGAAGAACGTGAGCCCGATCGTGCCGTAAACCATCCACCGGGTTTCGATCTTCGTCAGCGCGGTTGCGGCCAGCAACGGCAGCGCCCACAGCAGGTACCACGGCTGCACAGCCGGACCAAAGACCACAAGCGCAAGGAACGCGAGCCCCGCGGCGCGAACGGGATTGCGTGTGCCGGGGCGCAGACATAAGTAGGCGATGAAGGCCAACGCCGCGACTGTGGCAAACACCCGGAAGACATCAATGAGCGTGTCAGTGGTGTGCAGGCCAAAGAAGTCGATGACTCCCCCGACTGCCATACCGACTGCGGTTGGCGGCGAAAGCCACGTACGGACCGAGGCGGGCGTGGCGACGGCATCTAGCCATCCGAACCCCGTGCCCGACACGAACGCCAAACCAACCATCACCGTCACCGCAATGGCTGCCGACTCGAACCATCGGCGCACGACGAGCTTCATCGGTGCACCTTGGCCAGCCCACAGCAAACCGGCGAACGGGAGCGCGACTAGTCCGATCGGTTTCACGGCCACTGCGAGGGTAATCAGCAGCACCCCCCAGTACGGGTGCTTACGAACCACGAGCGCGAATCCAGCGGCGATTAGCCCAATCATCAAGGCGTCATTGTGAGCACCGGAAATGAAGTGCATAACGACCAGCGGGTTGAGGACACCGAGCCACAACGCCCGCGCTGGATTGACTCCGTACGCCGTTGCCAGCACCGGCACGGCCCACGCCAAAACAACGACACCGACAATCGCGAGGACCCGGAACATCAGTGCCATCGAGAAGGCACTCGGGCCCGCAATGTCGGAGAACAACCGACCGAAGAGCAGGAAGACTTGTCCATAGGGACTCGTCGCGTCGGCCCACAACGGATCGACCCCGTCGTTGACCCAGCCGGGCATGACGGAAGGCCCGCTCACGTACGGGTTGATGCCTGCCGCCATGAGCTTGCCCTGGGCGACGTAGGAGTACACGTCTCGGCTAAACAGCGGCGGTGTGATGAGTAGCGGCAGCGACCAGACTCCGAGGGTGAACCACAAACGGCGGATGTCAGAAGTACCCGATCGGGTGATGTCGTTACCAAGCTGCAACCACGCCAAAAGCAAGATAACGACGCCGACAATGAGCGAACAGGCAGCTGCGATGACGCCAAATGTGGTGCTCTGCAGGACATCGATGACAGGCGGTGCGGGTAGGGATCCCTGAACCGGCATCCAGCCGACGCCGATGGCGCCAGCCCCAATTAGCGCGGTTCCGACGAGTCCAGGGAGCACACTGCGGGCGAAAAAGGCGGGCAGCGATTCGTTGAACGTGGGGGGCGAAATACGAGTCGCGGGCAGTTGACCCAGCGACTCCGTAGACACCACAAGAGGTTAGCAGCGCAAACCCCCGAAAAACCGGGATTGTGAGCTACCCGGCGATCACCAGATTCGGCGTTTAGAACGCACATTTGCAGGACCTGGGTGGGCCAGCGTCGGAATCTGACGCCTCCCTGGCCGCATCCCTACGATGCCGAAGCTGAAGGGCTCGCTTGACCCGTGACCGAGCAAATCGCCTGGTCTTGAACCGCAATGAGGTTCTCGTAGTTCGTCGGCGCGTTCTTCGGGCTGATCTGGCTGTTTACCGTCACGACGACGCTCTTGCTGCCGTCTTGCGTAGCGCCGAAGAACTGCGTGTAGCCGGGCATATTGCCGGTGTGGCCAAACACGGTTCCACAGGCTGTCTCGTACCGGTAAATCGCCAAACCGCTGGAGTTGGTGCCTGGCCCGGGTGGGCCTCCACCCCCAGGTACGAAGGCGTTGGAATCTGTGAGCACGTTCGCGTTGAATAGATCGCCAGCGAGGTAGCCACGGATGAAGGTGTTCATGTCATCAGCGGTCGAGATCATTCCGCCCGACGCCCAGGCAAGACCCGGGTTGATGAGCATGGAGACGTCCTCGGGGGGTTCGGTTGCTGCTCCCGTTGCGGCCGGCGGCTCAACCGCGTAGCCGTGGATGTAGCCCTCTGGCAGGTCGGAGTTACTTGGCAGGTTCGTGTTCGCAAGCGCCATCGGCTGCGCGACGACCTCTTGCAAGATCTCGGCGTACGGTTTGCCGAGGATCTGCTCGGCAATGAGTCCTGCCACGATGTTGTCGGTGTCCGAGTATTCGTACTTGCTACCCGGCGCGAAGTTCAACGGCTGCTTCGCGACATAGTCGACGAGCTGCTGAGGTGTCCGCTGCATTTGCGGATCAGCGATGAACTGCTTGAGGAACTTGGGGTCCTTGATGTAGTCAGGGATGCCGCTGCTGTGTTGCAGGATCTGCGAAACCGTCGCCGCACCCCATGCGCTTGGCACGGTCGGGAGCAGGGTCGAGATCGCTGCATCAAGCGAGAGCTTGCCCTCGGAGGCGAGGTCCAACAGGATCGCGCCGCTGTAGACCTTCGAGATGCTGGCGATTCGAGACGTCGCCGATCCCGTCATCGCAGCACCCGTTGTGACATCCGCCTTGCCGTCGACGAGTTCGTAGCGGTTGTTGCCGTCCTGCACGATCACCGCAACGCCAGGTGGGCCACCTGCACCAACCAGGGTGCTCATAGCTGTCTTCAACTCTTGTTCGCCCGTCAGCGGCGGCTGACTTGAGTCGGAGCTCGCTGAACTGCCGCAGGCAGCCAGTACCAGAGCAACAGCGGAAGCCGTAGCTGCGACCAGAACGACGCGGGGTGCGCGCATGGCGATCTTCATTTGCAACCTCAATCTGACAATGGGTAGTCGCGTCACCCTACGACGGCGGGCTTCCTCACCTGATCACCCATCGGGTCCGGTGCGCCTTGACGGCTCGCCCTAGGGCCTACGCTGATGCGCGTTCGCGCGCGATCTCGTCCGCAATGAGCGTGCGCACGTGCGTCGACAGGTCCTCGGTGGTCATCGACTCAACGACTGACACCGGGACCTCTGGTAGGACCGTGACGGAGATTGGGTGCTTGCCCTGCAGCACAAACCCACGCGCAGGAAGCGCATCCGAGGTCCCTTGAATCACGATCGGGATGATCGCGGTGTCGGTGTCGCGCGCCATATCAAACGCGCCGCGTTTGAAGTCGCGCATCTCACCCGTCTTGGAACGGGTGCCCTCGGGGAAGATCATGATGGAGGAGCCGGATCGCAGGGTTTCCTCCGACATCTTCATCATCTCGGCGATGCTGGCTTTGTCACCGCGCTTGAGCGGGATGTACTTGTTGAGGCTCATGTTCCAGCCAATGCCGGGCACCTTGAAGATCTCAGCTTTCGATACCCACTTGAAGTCTTTGAACAAGCGAAACATCACCAAAATGTCCAGCAGTGACAGATGGTTCGCGACGAGTACGTAGGTGCGACCAGAGACGATGTTCTCGCGCCCGGTGATCGTGACCGGCCACGCCGGGTTCGTCCAGGTGTAGAGCGAGGCCCAGAAACATGTGAATCGGTGAAGGATCACGCGGCGCTTGTCGAACGGCGCGGTTACTGCCCAAATGATGAACGCACAAAGTGTGAGCGGCAGTGAACTAATCACCACAAAGAGCCAGAAGACAACTGAGCCAATTTGTCGCATCACACGAGGTTACGTCACCGTAGGGTGCCGCGGGTCAAACCCCCGCATCCTGGCAGCGCGTGATGAGCGAACTAGTTCGACATCTCCAGCGGGGTTCCCATCGCGGCCTGGGCCTCGGCGGCCTTCGCCGGGCCGCGCAACACGCGCGCGACGATCGTTGCCAGGGCAGCTCCGGCCAACGGGCCGATGATGTAGACCCACCACGTCGAGAGGTCGCCGCGAGCGAGGTCGGGGCCGAACGCGCGAGCGGGATTCATCGCAGCACCGTCATACGGGCCACCCATTGTGCCCAGCGCCATGATGTAGGCACCCACCGCAAAGGGAACGAACATGCCGTTGAGCTTGGGGCCGTTCGCCATCGAGAGCACCATCAGCACCATGCCGAATGTCAAGATTGCCTCGAACCCGACGGCCTGCCAGGCCAGCCCGGGTTGCGGTTGAGTCGCGGCAAGGTTGCCTTCGATCCCGAAGAACGCGCGAGCTGTGAACGCTCCGCAAGCCGCGGCTATCAGCTGCACCACGATGTAGATGCCCGCCATCACCGCGCCCATGTCGCGGCGCAGCGCGAACGCGAACGTCATTGCGGGGTTGAAGTGCGCGCTGATATCGCCAAGGAAGTTGACGGCGGCAACTAGCCACAAAGCCGAGATCGCGGACAGTACGAACGCCGTTTGCCACACGGCAACCTCGCCGCCGGCGTAGAGCGCGAGGATCGCCGCACCCGACGACAATACGAAGACCAGACCAAACGTGCCGATGAACTCCGACAGTAGGCGGCGCATCCGGTGGTCCGGATTCTTCCAGTCAGCACTGAATCGGTTGCCGACCTGAGCCGCTAGGGCCTGCTCCCCGCGCAATACTGGTTGCGCACCAGACGGTTCGCTCATTTAGAGGTCCGCGGACCCAGGGTGCGTCATGTTGATCGGAACGACGATCTTGTCGAACATCTCCTCGGTGACGCCGTTGGCGAGCGCGGCCTCTTTGAGCGTGAGGTCCTTGTCAATTGCGTAGTGCGAGATGGCGGATGCCTTGTCGTAGCCGATGACGGGCGACAGCGCGGTGACCATCATGACGGAGCGATCAATGTTGTCCTTGATCTTCGCTTCGTTCAGCTGTGCACCCTCGATCATGAACTCACGGAAGTGGTCGCACATGTCAGCCATGATCAACGCGGAGTGCAGGTAGTTGCTGATGATGATCGGGCGGAAGGCGTTGAGCTCGAAGTTGCCCTCCGCACCTCCCATCTGCACTGCGACGTCGGAACCCATGATCTCGATGCAGACCATGAGCATTGCCTCGGCCTGAGTCGGATTGACCTTGCCCGGCATGATCGACGAGCCTGGTTCGTTCGCAGGCAAGATCAGTTCTTGCAAGCCCGTTCGCGGACCGGACCCGAGCCAGCGCAGGTCGTTGGCAATCTTGTAGAGGGTGACCGCGGCCGTCTTGAGGGCAGCATGAGCGCGAACCATCCGGTCAAGCGTTCCCTGGGCGGTGAACTTGTTCTCGGCTGTCTTGATCTTGAAGCCGGTGAGCTTGGTCAGTTCGGCAGCAACTTCTTCGCCGAACCCGACCGGTGAGTTGAGGCCCGTTCCCACGGCAGTGCCACCCATCGCGACCTGCAGCATGCCCTCGGTCGCGTGCTCGACGTTGGCGATTGCGTCGTCGAGCGCTCCAACGTAGCCGGACCATTCCTGACCGACAGTGAGCGGCGTCGCATCCTCGAGGTGAGTCCGACCGATCTTCACGATCTTGTCCCATTCGCGGGACTTCTTCTCGATCGCGTCGCGCAGCCGACGAAGCGACGGAATCGTCTGCTCGGTGGCCATCTTGTACGCGGCGATGTGCATCGCGGTGGGGAAGGTGTCGTTGGAGGACTGCCCCATGTTGACGTGGTCGTTCGGGTGGATCGGCTCTTGGGCACCGAGCACTCCGCCGACCAGCTGGATGCAGCGGTTCGAGATCACCTCATTGACGTTCATGTTCGACTGTGTGCCCGAACCCGTCTGCCAGACGTACAGGGGGAACTCGGCATCAAGCTGACCGCTGGTGACCTCGCGGCAGACCTGCTGGATGAGTTCGCCCTTCCAGGCAGGGAGGCGCCCGGCCTCGGTATTCACGATCGCGGCAGCCTGCTTCACGTATCCGTACGCGTGGTAGACCTCCTTTGGCATCCGGTCGTGACCGATGTCGAAGTGGTGCAGCGAGCGCTCCGTTTGGGCTCCCCAGTAGTGGTCAGCCGGGACCATCACGTCACCCAGACTGTCGAATTCCTTGCGCTCTCCGGTGGCGTCGATGCCGATCGGAAGGTCGAGGATTTCGGGCGCAGATTCACTGGCGGCAGGGGTGTTTTCAGGCATGTTCGCAACAGTGACGACTACGTCTCATCATCGCAAGTCGGAGAATCAGTTTGGTTCGGTGTACCGGTTTCGCGGCAGCGGCGAAACCTGGCGGGCCGTGCCGAACCTGGGAGATCCGTGCTAGCGCGCGTTTGCGATGGTTGCGAGCAAGTTGTTGCGACGCTGCGCCACGATCGTCGCTGACTCGGCGATCAGCGCGTCTTGCCCGGGTGCATACCCCTGCGTCCGCATCCGCACATCGGCGTCGAGCGCTTGGCGAAGACCGTCGACCGCATACGCAACCGCTCGCGGCGCCTGGGCCCGCTTTTCGCTTGGCGCGACGCTCGATAGCTCATAGAGCTGCTGCGACAACGTGGCAACGCGGGGTGCGCCATCGGTCCAGGTTCGAACGATCTGGGCGGTACCCATCGTCCGGTCTGCGACCGCCAGGGTCAGCGAGTCGGCGAACCAGCGGGCATCCGCGACCCGCAATCCGAACGACCGCTCCCATTGCGAACGCTTCCGACCACTGTTGCTCATCGCAACGAGCAAGATGATCAAAACGACCACTGCCAGCAGAGCTGCAACCCAGACCCAAAGCGGTAAGCCCATGTACGAACTCGGGATCGCCACCGAACTCGATGATGGCGCCGGTGTTGCAGTGGGAAACGGGTCCGGCAGCGGGATGGTCGGCGTGGGGAGAGGATCGAGCGTCGGCTCGGGCGAATCAGAAATGGCAGCAATCACCCCACTATCAAACCCGACTACGGACCGAGGTTCCTGTTTAGCAGCAGAGCTAGTCCCGAAGGCAGGGACTCTTGGCTTGCTCGACCTTGGCTATCAGCACGTGCGGAGCCCTGGGACTTCCGCCTGGTCACGTGATCACCTACTTGCTGGAGCCACGGTCTCGTTCGGGTGACACGGCGCCCGAGTTTCGCTAGCTTCGCAAAATCACATTGACGATGATTGGAACATCCACGTGGAACAGGTCAGCCTCACGTACACCCCAGTAGACGAGATCGCCGGAATCGTCGACAAGGTGCGAAAGACCTTCCGGTCCGACGTCACCAAGTCCGAGGCGTGGCGCAAACAACAGCTCGACGCACTCGAACAGATGCTGCTCAACGAACAAGAAGCGTTTCTGCATGCGTTGGAAGTTGACGTTCGCAAGCCTCGACAAGAGTCCTATGCCTCAGAAATCGCCATCGCGCTTGAAGACATTCGCATCGCCCGCGACAACCTCCACAAGTGGATGTCGCCGGAGTCTGTGAAGATGCCGATGCTTGCCGGGGTTGGCGCATCGACGAAGGTGATCCACGAACCGCTCGGCGTTGCCCTGATCATTGGCGCCTGGAATTACCCCGTAATGCTGACAATCGGTCCACTCGTCGGCGCGATCGCTGCCGGCTGCACTGCTGTCTTGAAGCCGAGCGAGTTGACGCCTGCAACCTCCCTGGCGATGGAGAAGGCCGTGGCGAAGTACCTCGACCCCGCCGCGTACACGGTTGTGCAAGGTGGAATCCCGGAGACGACGGCAGTGCTAGAGCAGCGGTTCGATCAGATCTTCTTCACCGGCAGTCCCGCGGTGGGCAAGATCGTGATGGCTGCCGCAGCGAAGAACCTGACACCGGTGGTACTCGAACTCGGCGGTAAGAGCCCGGCGATTGTGTGCGAGGACGCGAAGCTTGAATCAGCCGTTCGTCGGATCGCGTGGGGCAAGTTCTACAACGCAGGTCAAACCTGTATCGGCGTGGACTACGTGCTGGTGCACGAGTCGAAGTATGAGGAGTTCTTGACCAAGACCTACGAGACGATCGAGAAGATGTACGGCGCCGATCCACAGGCCAGCAAGGACTTCCCGCGCATCGTTGACGAACGCAACGTCGCGCGGATCGAGGCACTGTTCGCTGGAGAATCGGTGGTGTTCGGTGGTGAGGTCGACCTCGCCGACCGCTACATTTCGCCAACGGTTGTGCGTAACCCTGCATGGGATTCTCCGATCATGAATGAAGAGATCTTCGGGCCGGTCATGCCAGTGATTCCGTTTAACGATCTCGACGCAGAACTCGATCGGATCATCGATGGCGAGAAGCCATTGGCGACCTACATCTTCACCGAGAACCACAAGACGGCCGATCACATCCTGGGACGAGTCAGCTCCGGTGGCGCTTGCGTCAACGACACATTGACCCACGTCTCCGTTGGCCGTGCGCCGTTTGGTGGCGTCGGACACTCAGGCATCGGGCGGTACCACGGGCATGACAGCTACCTGTCGTTCACGCACCGCCGCACTGTGCTGACCCGAACGACGGCATTCGAGCCGTCGTTTCTGTACCCGCCGTACAACGCCACGAAGGACCGCATCGTCAAAGCGATCGTGTAGAGCGAACCGCGGGTGGTGGTGGTCCGCCGGCCGCTCGATGGAACCTACGATCACTCGGACGTTCTCGTTGACATAGGCACCTCTATGAAGGAGATCTGTCAGTACTTCTGAAGGGAGCCCTAGGTGCGTCGCATTGTCAGCGATTGGCGGCCGCCTGAACATGGTCATTCCGGCGAACTTGCGCGGATGTTGCCGGATGGATTCGCCGCATACGCGCGAATCTTGCATCCGTTTTGGTCTCCCGATGGCAAACAGAGTGTCTCGTGGGGTCAGGTCGCGCAGTGGTCTGGTCGGCGGGTCCACCGGCTAGCTCAGGTGCCGGCAATTTTGAGACCAACCGCCAACACCTGCGGAGCTCGACCGACCGATGATGACGAGCCCCTGGGCGGGCTGTCGGAAGAGCAATTCGAACGTCTGCTGCCACACCTGACCCCGGCGACAAATACCGCGGACTCTTGCAACTTTGGGGTGTGGGATGGCTACGGCGAGTTTCACGAAGGCGCCATCCAAGAACTCACGCTCACTAGTGACAAGGCAGCCAAGATACCGGGCTTCATTAAGTCACTCGCACAAACCGCCGCCGCTGGGTTGTTCAAACCTCAAGGAGGGACCCGCGTCGCCGCGATGCCTCCCGTTACGTTGCTGCCCGAGAAGTTCACCATCCCAGATCGCGAGTTCTACATGTTCAACGCACCGCTTGCGATCGCGCCGACGTTCACGCAGCACGTACTCGGCGTCAACGACCGCCCCCTTGAAAGAACTGAGGCTCCCAACATTTGGTGGCCCGATGACGAAGCCTGGCTCATCTCCACCGATATCGATCTTGCCTCGACCTACATCGGCGGCAGCGCCGAACTCATCGAGGCGATCCTCACAGACCCTGGCCTGGAGGCATTCCCCGCGCACCTCTCCGACAGCGTGACGTGGGATTCAGACACGGTGAATCAGTAGGGCGCGGGCACCCCAAAGAACGACGATCACCTGGGCGCGCCGTGCGGTTAGAGGAAGTGCGCACGCTGACCATCCCGCGCCGCGCGACGCGTTGGTCAAAGAGCACAGGTGTCGAGCACATGCTCTCAAGCATCTCCTCGGCATCCGACTCGACCTCAGTCGATGACTGATTGTCTGGCAGTACCGTCGTGCCGCTTTCGCCATTCGGCGATCCCATGTAAGGAGCGGGACGTCAAGGTGCTGGGCGAGGGCGACATAGGGGGCGTCATGCATAGTCAAGTAGGCGCGCATTCCCCAGATCGAGTCGTTGAGCGCGAGCGTTGCGACTCGTTCGATTTCGAAGGCCTGGAGAAACGAAGCGGCTTCAGTTGCGGCCATCCGCGATGTCCGCAAGCACCGTCTCTCGTTCGACGCGGAACTTGGGCATCGCATTCAAGGCAGCCAACTTTTGTGATCGCCGTGCGAACGCCGTCAACTCTTGGCGTGCGAGAGCCTGAACAGACGTGTTCTGCTCCTTGGCGACGGCTTCCAATCTGGCAGCAACATCGTCGGGAACGTCGTGAACATAGATGGTTGCCACAGTCGAGATGCTCGCATTTGCTAGCAGACACCACTAGATCCAAGC
>JBAYVO010000046.1:0-11950 GCA_041674545.1 Candidatus Nanopelagicales bacterium
AGGCCGAGTAAGTCCTGACGCAAAAACTCTCGGACCTTGGCAGGGTCTGAATTTCCCTGGACCTTTATCTCGGTGCGAAGTTGCTCCATGAGTTCCGTCGTTGGCCCGACACCGAGGTCAGAGGTCAGCAAGGTCTCTTCGATCTCATCCCAGGTGTCCTCAGTGAGATCTCCGCGGGAAAGCAGTGCGAGTAGACCTTGACCAAGCTTGTTACTTCGCGCCAGCCTGGAACGGAGTCGTGTCAAGCGCCCCGCTGGGGCCTCTGGCCGATCGAGTACGGCGATCGAACTGTCATCGGCAACAGCGTCAGAAACATCCGGATCAACACCGCGGCCAGGAGGCACCTCGACCGTCGTCGAATCGGCCTCCGGAGGTGCCGCGGTGACCGGTGGCGCCGACGCCTTCGACCTGCCGCGCACAAGCGCGACGAGGACAACAACGGCGACCAGAACAATTGCGATAGCAATCCCGATATACAGGGCAACAGAATCCACGGGGCAAGTCTGTCCTACCCGTGAGCCTGTGACACACCGGGCACCAATTGCCTTCGTTCACCGCGGCGATGATCCGCAGCCCGGTCAACCCACGTACGGCTGCTACGGATGCGGCGGCGGGGCGAACGCGGCGAGCGCTTGCGCGAACGTGGGGACGTCACCGCTGGTCGCAGTCTTGCCGTAGAGCCGGTTCAGGAATGGCACCGGCAGGCTCGGTGGAAGGTCTTCCACCCCAAGATCGAGTTCAATGAAACACGCGGATTCCGACGTCGCCGCATGTGCCATTGCAGCGTCGAGTTCTGCGACGGTGCGAACCTTCGTGGAATACCAATCGGCACACCCCATCGCGGCCGGAACCTCGTGATAGTTCCAGGGCGCAAGCTTGTTGTATTGGTGGCCGTAGATGTCGGTATTCGACACCAACTCCTCGACGCCAAAGGTCTCATTGTTCAGTAGGAAGATGATCGGCTTCGCACCGTACCGCCCCATTGCGCCGAGTTCGTTTGCGGTGAGTTGATGTGACCCATCGCCCGTCACGAGGACTACACGACGCGACGGGTCTGCCAGGGCCGCGCCGAACGCGCAAGGGGTCGCCCATCCGATGGATCCCCACAACGGCTGATTCATGAAGGTGACGCCGTCGGGCATTCGGATTTCAGCAAGTTTAAGATTCGACAATCCAGTCTCAGAGACCACGATGTCGTTGGGCGTAAGGAATGCTGCAAGGCGAGGGTAGAACGCCGCGGAACTGACCCGGTCATCGCCCGCGCCTGCCAAACTTTGCGGCTCGGGCACCGGAAGTCGGGGCGTTGTAAATTCAGGAGCTAGCTCGATCAACGCTGCTAGGGAATCAGCCATGCTTACTGGCGTTGCGTAGAAATCCCCGAATCTCACGAAATTCTCGCCGATGACGAGGTGCTTCGCCGGATCGATGCTCTCAGTCCAAGCGCCGGTGTTCTCATCGCTGAAGCAGACGTCAAAATCGATTACCAGATCCGCCGTCTCAACTGCTTGTTTGACCCCTGGCGCGGAAATGATCCCGACGTACATGCCGAGGAATTGATCGGATGCCTCAGATGCAACTGCTTTGTCCATCGGCCCCGTGGCGTACGCAATCCCGGACGCCTGCGCGAACTCAGTGAACTTGGCAGCCAATCCATGCCGATCAACGAGGTAAGACGGCAGCGCCACAGCCGAACTTGCCGCCGAGACGACCTCCTTGATCTTGTCGACCGCGACCCGGAGTTGGTCCGGATTACTTGGCGGAGCAACGAAGTCCCGAATCGGGCGACCTGTCACGGGCTGCCCGACGATCGGCATGTCTGCGAAGTCCTGAGGAACGTTGATGTACACGGGCTTGCGATACGTCAAGCATTCTCGAATCATGCGCTCGGTCTCGGCGATGGCGTTCTCCGGAGTCAATTCCGTGTGCGCGACTGTCGCCTGCCAACAGATTTCTGAGTTCAATCGATAGTCGCCATCACGAAGCATGTGATGCAAGATCCGGCCTTCGCGCCTCAGTTGGGAACTCGGAAGGCCAACTAGCCAGAAGATCGGCACGCTCTCTGCTAGCGCACCCATGACACCGTTGATCGCACTGAGTTCACCTGGACCGAACGTTGTACAGAGCATTGCAGCTCCGCGTGCGCGGGCGTACCCATCCGCGGCGTAGGCAGCGTTCAACTCGTTCGCCGCACCGACCCATTCGACGTCTTCGCTTGCTTCGATCGCGTCGTTCCAGGGAAACGCGTAGTCGCCTGGAACGCCGAAGACCTTGTCTATGCCGAGAGCAGCGATTCGCGCTACAACGTATTCGGCGACGGTTGGGTTCTGCGGCATGTTGCTCTCATTCCTCGCGGTAAAGGGACGAGAGCGATCATCGCGATCGTTTACCGGCGACGCAATGCGAGCCGTCACACCGGGGCAGGTTGCACCGGTACAACGCCTTCCCGAAGAATTGACCAGCCCAAACTACGAACTGACGAGTTCGCGCATTCGTTGCGAGATCACCTGCGTGACTCCTTCTCGCATCGTCACGCCGTAGAGCGCGTCTGCGATCTCCATCGTGCGCTTCTGGTGGGTGATGATAAGCAACTGGCTCGTGCCGCGCAGTTCTTCCATCAACCCGATCAAACGCCCTAGGTTCACGTCGTCGAGCGCCGCCTCGACCTCATCCATCAAGTAGAACGGGCTCGGGCGTGCCTTGAACAAAGACACCAAGAAGGCAACCGCAGTCAGTGATCGCTCGCCACCGGACAACAACGACAGCCGCTTGACTTTCTTGCCAGCGGGTCGGGCTTCGACCTCGATTCCCGTGTTGAGGAGGTCATTGGGGTCAGTGAGCACGAGCCGACCTTCACCACCTGGGAACAGTCGCTGGAACACCCCGGTGAACTCCCGCTGGACGTCAGCGAAGGCCTCGGCGAAGACTTGCTGAACCCGCTCGTCAACGTCGCTAACGATGTCCATGAGGTCCTTGCGACTGCGCTTGAGGTCTTCAAGCTGCGTGTTGAGGAACGTGTGACGTTCCTCCATGGCGTTGAACTCTTCAAGCGCAAGTGGATTCACCCGACCCAGCAACGCCATCTGCTTCTCAGCTTGACGTAGACGCTTTTCTTGCTCTGCCCGCACAAATGGGTACGGCGCAGCAGCAGGCGCGTTGGGGTCCACCTCGTCGCCGGCGGCAATCTGCGATGGCGGCACCAGAACTTCCGGGCCGTACTCGTTGATCAGTTCCTCGGAGCTGACGCCGTACTCTTCGAGCGACTTCGTCTCGAGTTGTTCAACCCGCAGGCGTTGTTCGGCGCGGGCGATCTCGTCACGGTGGACATCAGTGGTGAGCTTCTCAATCTTCTCGGTGAGTTCGCGAATGGTTCCCCGCAACTCGCCGAGTTCCTGCCCACGCGAGGCGGACAACATTGTGAGATGACTGCGTCGACGAGCAGCTGCAGCAACCGCGTTCTCAAGTTGGTTTCCGGCGCCCTCTGCGACCTCAAGGACCTCGACCGCAACCTGGGCTTGACGGCGGCGCTTAGCCGCAGCAGCGAGCGCAAGTGCTCGCGCCTCTCGCTCGGCCGCTGCAGTCTTACGCAGGTCGTTGGCTCGCGACTTGTGAGCGGCGATCCGCTCTTCAGCCGTGCGAACGGAAAGACGCGCTTGAGTCTCGACTTGACGAGCCTCAATCACTGCGGCGCGCAGTGCCTCGACGTCAATCGCCACGTTGGCTTCTTCATCGGCCGTGGGATCAACGAGTTGGTGCGCGGCCAGGCGTTCCTCGGCAAGTGCCAGCGCCTGCTCATCGGCCTGGCGAGCGACCTGAGCTTGCTCAAGCGAACGTTCCGCTCGCGCTGCCTCAGCCTTGGCTCCGTCCAGGCGGGACGTCGCCAACGCGATCGCGGCGTTGTGCTCGGCAGCTGAACTTCGGGCGGTTTGGAATTGTTCCGCCGCGACCTTGGCGGCCTCACTTGCAGCGACGAAAGTTTGTTCTGCCTCCGCCAACTCCGAACTCGTAACTTCGACAGCACGCAGAATCGTCTCGCGATCTGCCTGCGCCTGTTCCACTGCGGCCACGATGTGGACTCTGCCTGCTGCACCATTGCCGCCACTGGCGGCGGCACGGCTCAGAATGTCACCGTCCTGGCTGATCAATGTGACCCCTGGGTGCGCGTCTACGAGCCCAGCGAACTCAGCGATGGTCGGGACGATGACCACACCGGCAAGGAGCTCGTTGACAGCAGACAGCACGGATGCGGCCGAGAGCTCGTCGCTTGCCCGAATTAACTCGTGAGCTTGACGTGCGCCGCCGGGCAGACCGTCAATTCTGGCTACGGGTGTGTGCGGAGCGTCCGAGATGACCATGTTTGTCCGACCGGCCTGGGTCTTTCGGAGGTGACTCAGCGCAGCCACCGCCGACGCGACGTCCGCGACCGCAAGCGCGTCAGCATCGGCCGCCCATCCCAGTGCGGCTTCGATGGCCGTCTCAAAGCCGGCTTCGATCCGCAGGTTGTCCGCGACTACACCGAGAGCTTGAACTTCTGTGCCCTCGAGCGCTTCGAGGCCACCAGCCTCGTTGAGACTGAGGCGCAGTGCCTCAATCCGTGCTTGGATTCCTGCGGCGTCACGAGAGGCCTTGGTCGCTGCCTCGCGTGCCTGATCGCGGCGCCCCTTTGCCGCTTCACGCGCCGACTTCGCTTCTTCCGTGCGCTGAGCGAATTGCTCGAGTTCCTCGTTGCGGCCACCGTCTGCGCCCGTGTCGAGGTCATCGTGGGCGCGTGCAAGGTCAGCAATTCGTGACGTCGTATCGGTCAACTGCTCGGTCAACCTCGCGATCTCGGCATCGCGAGCCTGCAGCTTGGACGCGGCCGAATCTCGCGAACCCTGAAGTCGCACGGCTTGTTCGCGGTAGGAGGAGAGCGCCTGCTGGCGACGCTTCTCGTGACTCAGCGCGTCAGAGTGGGTCTGCTCGGCAGCCGCGCTCTCCTGCTCCCGAGCTGTCAACGCCTCAATGAGCCCGACGCATTCAGTTGATAGCGCGTCGGCGGCCTTAATAGCCTCGTCTGCTTGTGCCTCGAGTTGGTCTGGATCTGCACCATTGCTCGCGGTATCTGGTTCGTGCAAGTGGCGCGCACGTTCCCTCGAGAGGTTAATCAGACCGTTGTATCGCTCGCGCAGTGCAGTCAGGCGCGTGTAGACCTCGTTCACCTGCGCCAGGGCCGCGGCGTCTTCGGTCGATGCCGCCTCGACAACTTGTTCACGCGCGCGCGCAGTTCCAAGCTTGCCGTCGAGTTCCTCACGTCGCGTGCGCAGCATCGCCTCGTCAGCTTCGTCACGGTCGAGTTCGCCCTGCAGATTCACTAGGTCATCGGCGAGCAGGCGCAGTCGGGAATCGCGAACGTCGGTCTGAATGACCTGGCTCCGGCGAGCAACTTCTGCCTGGCGCCCGAGCGGCTTGAGTTGGCGGCGTAGTTCGTGCGTGAGGTCCTGCAGGCGGGTGAGGTTGGCGTTCATTGCCTCAAGCTTGCGCAGCGCCTTCTCTTTGCGCTTGCGGTGCTTGAGGACCCCCGCTGCCTCTTCGATAAAGCCGCGGCGATCCTCCGGTGTCGCGTGCAGGATCGCATCGAGACGACCCTGACCCACAATGACGTGCATTTCGCGGCCGATCCCGCTGTCGCTGAGCAACTCTTGGACGTCGAGTAGGCGACACGGCTGTCCATTGATCGCGTACTCGGAACCACCCGACCGGAACAGAGTGCGCGAGATCGTGACCTCGGTGTACTCGATCGGCAGCGCGCCGTCGGAGTTGTCAATCGTCAGCATCACCTCGGCCCGACCGAGCGGCGCCTTGCCTGACGTGCCGGCGAAAATTACGTCGTCCATCTTGCCGCCGCGCAGCGATTTGGCGCCTTGTTCACCCATGACCCAGGCAATGGCGTCGACCACGTTTGACTTACCAGAACCGTTTGGACCAACCACACAGGTGATGCCGGGTTCAAAATCCAGGGTGGTCGCAGACGCGAAGGACTTAAATCCCCGCAGCGTCAGACTTTTGAGGTGCACAAACACTCCAGCCGGTCACGGGCAAGCGGCGCACTAAAAGGGAATCCGTGCGCGCGGGTGCCACATCGGTAAATCGCAGTCTGGGGAAGAACCCCAAGCGTAACCGGGAAATGCGAAGTTCGTGGCTAAGCGAGCACAGGCGTGGCGCGCTGCAGGTCAGCAAGCTCGCCGTCGAGGCTGTTCAGTTCGACCGTGGTGGGCAATGAAACGTCAACGTGCGCCCGAAGCGATGCTAGTTCTGCTTCTAACGCGGCAACCCGGGCCTTCAACGCAACAACCTGAACGGCCAGCTGCGGATCTGACGCGAGGTGACCCATGAGGGCCTTCGCCATTTTGTCCTCCGTGATGAAAGTGCTCGTAATGAACGACGTGTCGAAGCGGCATGATTGCCGCGTTCACAGTAAAGAAGTCTGACATCAACGATGACCGCTGCTCACTCATGAGTCAACCGTGTCGGCTGGTGATATCGATCATCTGGTGGCCAAGTGTGACGTGAATCGCCAAATCTCGGTGGTCCCGGCGCTACTTGCGTGCGGCACGTTGGCACCGCGGGCAACGAAACGACGACCGATTTGCGAACTGTTCGCGCACCAACGGGGTCCCACATCGCAAGCACGGCTCACCTACGCGGCCGTACGCCGCGAGGCTACGGCTGAAGTAGCCGCTCGAACCGTTCACGTTGACATAGAGCGAATCAAACGAAGTTCCACCTTGCGCCAACGCCTCTGTCATCACCTCGCGGGAGTGCACAAGGAGTTCGCGCAGACGAACTGCCGGGACTCCCGAAGCGGAGCGTTGCCAATGGAGTCGTGCGCGCCACAGCGACTCATCGGCGTAGATGTTCCCGATGCCGGATACGACCGTCTGATCCAGAATCACTGCCTTGACCGGACTGTTCTTCGCACGCATCCGTCGTACCGTTGCACGTATGTCGAAGTCGGGCGATAGCGGATCCGCGGCAATGTGACGCAGCGAATCCGGGCCAGAGACGGGCGAATGTGCCTCGTCAACAAACATCCCGCCGAAGGTGCGCTGGTCCACGAACCACAGCTCGTCACGCGACTCAGTAAAGGAGATTCGAATCCTGAGGTGCGGATTGGGTCGATCGTCGCTCTGGTGCACGAGCACTTGTCCACTCATCCCAAGATGGACAACGACCACGGCGCCGGAATCTAGGCTGAACCACATGTACTTTCCCCGGCGATGGGCACCTAAGAGCGTTGTTCCCACCAGTTGCCCGATGAAGTCGTGTTCACCGGCCTCGTGCCGCCGGATGGCGCGCGAGTTCAGAACGGCAACCCGGCTAATCGTGCGGCCAACAAACCAGTGCGCTGCCCCGCGGCGAACAACTTCGACTTCGGGAAGTTCAGGCATACAAACGATTGTGCACGCTATGTCGACGGATTGTGTGCGGCATCGATGGCCTTCCACGCCGCGGCAGCTGCAACGTGTTCGGCTTCCTTCTTTGACCGTCCGACTCCGTTGCCGTAACTCTGATCGCCAATCTCAACCGCGGCGGTGAACGTTCGATCGTGGGCCGGGCCAGCTTGTGCGACCACGTACTTGGGCGCACCCAGGCCATGCAGTGCGGTGAGTTCTTGCAGGCTTGACTTCCAATCCAGACCCGCGCCAAGTTCGGCTGCAGATGCGATCACTGGATCGAAGAAGCGGTGAACCAATTCCGTCGCAGCATCGAGTCCATGATCGAGGTACACCGCGCCAATGATGGCCTCCATGGTGTCGGCCAGGATCGATGACTTGTCAGAACCGCCCGTTGCTCGTTCGCCGCGGCCGAGTTGAATGAAGGCGCCGAGATCAATGGTCCGGGCAACGTCGGCAAGCGACTTTGAGTTGACGACTGCTGCCCGCATCCGTGCGAGTTGCCCTTCCGCCGAACCAGGGTGGCTGCGAAACAACGTATCGGTAACGACGATTCCGAGCACGGAGTCACCAAGGAATTCGAGGCGCTCATTCGTCGGGATTCCGCCATGTTCGTACGCGAACGAACGGTGCGTAAGCGCTAACTGCGCGAGTTCGTTGGAAAGTTCGACACCGAGTCGAGTTCGAAGATCGTCGAAGTCAATCATCCGTTGGGTTGCCACGTCAGACTCTGTGCGAGGTCGCCGACACATGCAGCGGTGCGCAGGCGCGCGGTATCGATGGAAAAACCGGGAAGGCATGCTTGTGCTGCAAAGGCCTCTACGACATCGGCGAACACCAAAACCGCGACGGAGTCCGCGCCTATATCTGGCAGCGGCGAATCGTCGCGGAGTTGACTCGGTGCAACACCAAGCACGTGACCTAGTGCACGGCAGGTCAGTTGAGAAGCTTCGGTGCGCTGTGGCGCCGCGTCCTCAACCATGTTCGAGACTTCTAGTCCTCGATGACCTGACGGTTGTTGTAGCGACCATCTTCATCAACACGGTGCGGCACGACGTACTCAATGCGGCCGTTGCGCTCGACCTTGTTGATCTGCGGCAACGCGCCTTTCCACTGTGAACGGCGTGAACGGGTGTTGCTGCGTGACATCTTGCGCTTCGGGACAGCCATCGAACTTAGCCCTCTTCTTTCGGTTCGCGACCATCGGTCGCTGCCTTATCGGTTGAATCTGCGTCTTCGGTGAACAGTGTGCCAAGTGCAGCCCACCGCGGGTCGATCTGGTCATGCTGGTGACCCGGATCGTCAGCGAGTTTCGTTCCGCATTCGGAACACAGCCCTAGACAATCTTCATCACACACTGGTGCGAGCGGTAGCGCGAGGACTACCGCGTCGCGAATCGTCGGCTCTAGGTCAATGAGATCACCATCGAACGTCGGAAGTTCTTCGTCGTGCTCGGCGTCATCACCATCGTCGTACTGGAATAACTCCTGCACGTCGATGGTCAATGGCTCCGTGACCGGATCGAGACACCGACTGCAAGAACCCTGCAGCTGCGCATCAACGGTTCCGGTGATGAGGACACCTTCAATCACGGACTCTGCCATCACATCGATGGCAAGGTCCGATCCTTCAGGAATCCCAATCATTGGGTTGACCAGGTCCGCCGGTGCTGGCGCGGAACGTCTGATTGTCATCATGGCGCCCGCTCGACGCCCTAGCTCTCGAACCTCAAGAACCAGGGGTGAACGGCCGTCGAGGGCTGACACAGAAGCTCCCGCGGAAGAATCGACGATTGGTCGTGAAACCAAGACTGACTTACTAGGTTAGCAGCCCAGCGAGTTTCGCTGCCAAACTGCGCCTAACAATTGGCCTGCCGCTAGTCAACGATCAGATCGAACACATCTTGATCAGAGTTGGAACTGCCGCGGAGGTCAACGGGATCAAACGCCGCCCGGCGCGCATGAATCCGGTCGCGCCCACGACGCACCGCCGCCAATGACGTGCCCAGCGACTCTTCGAGTTCGGCAAGTTTGCCGTCAACGAATTCGTCAGTTTGCAGACGTTCGGTGGAGGTCTCTTCCCGAGTTCGTTCGGCGATTTCGTCTGCCTGACGCTGAGCGTCGTCCACGACGGATCGGGCACGAAGTTGCGCGTCCTCGAGCAGCGCCACAGCTTCTTCCTGGGCACGAAGTAGGACTTCCTGCTCATCAATCATCCGACGGGCTTCGGCGCGGGCGCGATCTAACATCTCGTCAGCGTCGGCGCGGGCATTGTCGACAATGCGGTCTGCGTCATGCTGCGCGCCAGAAATCAGGTCTGAGGCCTCTGCGCTGGCACTGCTCAGCGTCTGTTGCGCCTCGTTCGCCGCGTCATCTAGAACCTGTTCGCGCTGGGCGAGAATCTCGTCTGCCTCGCGAATCGTGTCTGGCAACGCGTCACGAGCATCCTCAATGAGGTCAAGCGCATCGTGACGCGGCACGACGCACGACGTTGAGAGCGGGACCGCACGTGCAGTCTCGATCAGTTGAGCAATGTCGTCGAGCCGTTCGTGGATCTCCATGGGTCCTCCCCGGTTGGCAGGTGGCAACTACGCGCCGCCGCCTGCGGATTCTGCAAGCTTTGCGTTCATTCGTGCGAGTACGTCGTCAGGAAGTAGGCCGCGCACGTCGCCACCGTACGTCGCCACCTCTTTGACTAGGGAAGATGACAAGTAACTGTAAAGCGGATTTGTCGAAACAAAGAGTGTTTCGACCCCGGTGAGTCCGTGATTCATTTGAGCCATCTGCAGTTCGTAGTCAAAGTCGCTAACTGCTCGAAGGCCCTTGACGATCGCCGATATCTGGCGTTCCTGGCAGAAATCGACCAAAAGGCCGTGGAAAGAGTCGATCACGACATTGCCGAATGGCGCCGTTGCGGCGGTGAGCATTTCGATGCGTTCATCGACGGTGAAGAGGCTCGACTTCTTTTTGTTGATCAGTACCGCAACGGTGACTTCATCAAAGAGCGAAGCCGCTCGCGAGATGATGTCGAGGTGTCCATTGGTCACCGGATCAAACGACCCGGGACAGACCGCCTTCCTCACACCGCACTCCCATCGGCTTGGTCAGTCTCTTGATGCAGTTCCGCACCAGTGTGCGGGTCTGCGTTGGCATCAACGTCATCGGAAACGTACCAAATTGCACGCGAAACGCTGGTGTTCCCGAACCGTCGGCGTGTGACGTCGGCGAAGCCCGCGGGCCAATCCACCTCTGGATCATGCTGCGACCGCTCCACGACAATCACGGCACCTTGGGCAAGCCATGCCCTGGCGACGAGTTGGTCAAGCGCATCGCGAACATCGGCTCCGGGCAACTCGTACGGCGGATCCATAAACACCACGTCGAACTGTCGATCCGCATCTGTAGCAAGAAATCTATGCACTTTGGAATGCACAACTTCACCGGGGAGCGACAACTTCGAGCAGTTCCGCCGCATCACCGCACACGCGGTGTTTCCCGTATCCACTAGCACCGCCGAGGTTGCCCCCCGCGACAGACTCTCAAGCGCCATCGCCCCGGAACCCGAAAACAGATCCAGAACGTTCACTCCGCCCCAACCACCGAGCACATGCTCCAGGGAAGAGAACACCGACTCACGGACTCGGTCGGACGTTGGTCGCGTGCCAACGGGGGGCACCTCAATCGGGCGACCCTTGGCGAGTCCGGCGATGATCCTGGTCATGAGCGGTCCAACCATTTCGCAGCATCGGGGTCGGTCAACGACGTCACCATCGTGGCCAACGCAGGGTGGTCGGTCAGGTTCGGGTCGGCGCTCACGATCTGGTCTGCTTCATCTCTAGCTGCGACGATAATTTCTGCATCCCGAAGCAGCGACAACACCCGCAGCGAACTCGTGCGACCTGATTGATCCGCGCCAAGGACGTCACCTTCACGCCGGGTTTGCAGGTCTACTTGGGACAACTCAAAGCCGTCAGTGGTTGCCGCGACCGCATCGAGCCGTTCGCGAGCCTCGGTATCAGCCGGAGCATTGGTTACGAGTAGGCATAGTCCAGGTAGCCCCCCGCGGCCAACTCTGCCGCGCAATTGATGAAGCTGTGAGACCCCGAAGCGATCGGCGTCCATCACGACCATCACGGTTGCATTGGGTACGTCCACACCAACCTCGATCACCGTGGTTGCGACGAGGACATCGATTCGATCACGTACTGGGACTGTCGAGCCGGCCGCAAACCTGCGCATGACGGAGTCCTTCTCGTCAGCGGGCATCTTCCCGTGCAGCGTCTCGATGCGCAGGCCCTTCAACGGACCCTCGGCAAGCATCGGCACCACGTCTTCGACGCTCGTCATCTCCAACGGCTGCTCCGCGTCCTCGGCCCCGAGGAAACCCGAGTTCAACCCGTCGGTGTCGGAATTCGCGCTGCCTGCGCCGGTGATCCTCGGGCACACGACGTACACCTGGCGGCCCGCGTCGACCTCCTCGCGCACCCGTTCCCAAGTGCGCGCGAGAAAGCCAGGCTTCTG
>JBAYVO010000047.1:0-11944 GCA_041674545.1 Candidatus Nanopelagicales bacterium
AGCCCACCGATGACGCCGATCACGATCGCCTTGGCGAACAACTGAATTGCAAGCCCCACGCTCGGCTCTTCGGATGCCTGAACCGCCTGGAACACCAACACGGCGATGAGTGCACCCACCGGATCGATCAGGGTTCCCTCCCACGCGAGGATCCGGCGCACCCGGGCATTGGGTCGGGCAAATGCCAACAGCGGGCCAACGACCGTGGGACCTGAAACCACAAATATCGCACCGAGCAGCAGTGAGATTTGGGTATTGACGCCGAGGAACAGGGCCACGGTCACAGTGGCCGCAGCGAGGGTGATGAGCGCACCGACCAAGACCAATCGAAAGATGATCGTGCGATCTTGCTTGACCAGGCGCTCTTCCACCAGCTCGAGACCGCCGTGGAACAGAATGATCCCGACAGCGATCTGCACGAGTGGGGTGAACGCGACTCCAAAGATCGCCGTCGGGTCAACGGCATCGAAGGCGTTGCCAGCGATGAAGCCTGCGGGTAGCAGCAGCACCAACGCCGGGATCTTCAGTTTGGGCGCGATCAACTGGCACGCCGCCGCTAGTCCGACGATGATCGCAATGCCGACAAAGACTTCTTCGCTATCCACGAGCGCAGACTAGTGACTCTTGGCTAGTGCAGGCAGCGCTTCGGACGCCCGAAGGCACGCAGCGTCACAGGCACGGCGCCGAGTCGACTATGTGCGGTCCAGAACCACGTGGGTTACCCCACTCGGGGTTGTCGTCGAAGATGTCCGGTAGCCGTCCTGCAGCCCCTCGAGACCTTCCCACAAATTGACGCCACGCCCCAAGATGATCGGGACGACGGCAACGTGGAGGTAGTCAACAAGTCCGGCTGCGAGGAACTGACGAATGCTCGACGGTCCGCCACCAAGTCGGACGTCACGTCCGCCCGCAGCATCGGCGGCCAGTTTCAAGGCATCTTCAGGCGACGCATTGACAAAGTGAAAAGAGGTCCCGCCGTTTAGCGTGATGTCCGGCCGAGGCTGGTGCGTGAGGACGAATACCGGCGTATGAAATGGCGGATTCGATCCCCACCAACCCTGCCACTGGGGATCGTGCTGCCATCCGGGCGGGCCAAACTTCCCCGCACCCATAATCTCGGCGCCGATGCCCTCCCAACTCCTGCGAGCGAACACATCGTCGGGCTCTGCGGCCGAATCAACTGCAACTCGTTCGCGGTGACCGGTCTGCGACTGAAACGTGTTGGTCGGGAAGTACCACTCCATCAAACGCATGCCCGCATGTCCGAACGGGGCTTCCATGCTCTGGCCTTCGCCTGTGGCGAATCCGTCCAAGGAGACGGCGATGTTGTGAGCGCGTAGGAGGGTCATAGCGACAGCGTAGGCGGATGCAGATGGTGAACGGCGGCCTAGCGGACTGCTGCTATACCCGGTGCGACACCAAAGAAATCACCCGCAAGGCGACCACCTAAGGTCGGCATGGGTATCCTCTTCCTGGTTGTTCACGCAACTACGCGGGTGTAGCTCAATGGTAGAGCCCCAGCCTTCCAAGCTGGCCATGCCGGTTCGATCCCGGTCACCCGCTCCACTGAATCAGAGGCAGAAATGGCCTCTGACCTGCACAAACACCCCAACGCACTCCCCTTTCGGGGAGAGCTCTGCCTAACGTCAAATGCCCGGAAATGCCCTCTGAAACCCCGAAATCCCCGCCCACTGTTGCACGTACGTTGCACGAAATTAGATGCCCCGACTGGCTCAAACCCCGCAGGATGGGCGTTTGCGCGCATCTGAGGCACGCGCCGTGCAACAGCGTGTTGCACGAACGCCGCCGAGCTTGGGTAGCCCGCACAGATTCCGAGCCCCTAGACCGTGCCGATAGGCGACCCTGAGACCAAGGGGCAACCCCCACCCCAGGAGGATCGGCGCAAGACAGGAGGTGCAGCCACTGGCCCTGTGTACGGGTTCTGAACCGGCGACGAGAACACAGCACGCAAGCCATTCACCCCATATGAGGCGAGCCGGTTCCGTGAGCGCCAGGCGGAGTTACTGAAACCGTTGGCGCAGGAGCGGGAGAAGGCGGGTAAACCCTCGTCCAAGTTGGACAAGGGTCCGACCGGCGCAACGCGCAAGCTCGCCGCCGCTGGCACCGGCTACTCCGGCTCAAGCCTCGACAAGGTGGACAAGATCCGCGACGCCGCCGAACGCGGTGGGGGATCGCCCCGCCTGCCGGTTCAGTGAATACCGGCGGGAAGGTGGCTCGCAGTTCAGAGACCTGAAATGTCACCGAGGTTGGCGACTGGATGCAATGAACCCCATGCCACCCATTCAGCGCCCAGCAACCCCATGCCATGGGTCGGCACACGTACTACCGGGGCCTGGCCCCTCCCTCCCCCTGTGCGGCCCTCCTCCGGTGAAAGGGCCGGTATCCCTCCGACCGCTGGCTTCCACACTTGCTGGCGGGTGGGGGTGGAGCCCTAGCCACCTTGTGGGGTCAGAGCGCGGGGGAGGTCTCGCGGGTGTTTGTCAGGTTCAAAGACTCTCAGCGCAGTCGAGTCCGGCAAGCGGTGTCGGAAACTTCCGACACTCCAGCAGTCACAGCGACGCAGCCACTGCCGCCCATCCCCTCCCCCGGAGGGCTTGTCTGCCGGAGAGGTGCTGCAGATTCTCTTGGCTACGGTTCCCCAGAATCATCAAGTGGTGAATGACCAAGCCCGAATGTCGCCAATTGGCTACACGGTTTCGGTTCACCAAGCCACACGCCCGCCTCTCTTTTGAATGACAGGCAAGCGTGGCGACCGCACTCCCGCCCAAGTTCTCTCCCCGCAGGGGTACCCCCATCGCGCGCGAGGGTTCCAACCTTTGTCATCCGATAAACGAGACGTCTCGTTTAGGTACCCCCTCGCGCGCGTGCGGGCTCCCGGGGGTCAGTCGCTATTGGAGATGTTTCCAATAGCTACCCCCTCGCGCGCGTGCGGACTCCCGTCCGGTCGGAGCGTGTGGCTCGGCAGCAGTCGAAACCACCGAGCCACACGGTTCATGACGCTTGTGCCGCTAGGTCACGCATTGCGGTGAGGTCTACGTGTTCAGCGTTGCTTTGTATCTCCCCGGTTCCATCCCCCAGATCCCCCGAATCTCCTGCGCGACCTGCTTCCGCAAAGCCGGATTCCAAACGCACAGACGAGACGGTGGCTTGGTTCTGCCCTTGCGAGCGATCCTCTGCAGATAGCCACGGCGCTCTAGCTCGCCGAGCGCCTCGTCTACGTGCTCCATCTTGAGATCGGAGCTACTGCCCTTGAGTCCGCTAAACAACTCCCGCTCGGTGATCGCTTGCCACTCGCCCCGTTCACCCTTGGCCACGATCCGAGCCGCGATCGCCTGGGCCTTCCCAGCTCCCGCCATCTCGTGAGCCGCGAGTGCGTGGATCTCGAAATAGGCCCCGAGGGTGAGCGCCCTTTCAAGTGTCGAGAGCGGGATCTCGGGTAGCACTCCTGAACCTTGGAACACCTCTGCGTGATCTGCGACGTGAAGCAGCCCGGCGATCCTGAGCACCGCGCCTGCGTACTTACCGGACCACCCTGCGAACCGTTCGCTGCCGAGTTCTTCATCTGGGGCTAGGCGTGGCTCTAGCTCGTCGTCATGCCATGCCGCGAAGCGTTCCGCTGCGTCACCTGCCAGCAATACCTCTTGAGGCTCCTCCGGCACCTGGGCCTCAGCAAGCGAACGGACGAGCCTCGTCCACTGATCACGCAACTGGTTCGGCACCGCAGGTGCGTCACGGTGTTTGCGAGTCCCGCGATATGAATCGGTCACGCTGAACATGAACCGACCCATGAGCCCCAGCTCGTGACTGCCCTCGATTCTCGCCAAGTCGCTGAGCCGTGCCGGTTGCACCGTGAGGATCATCGTGAGCGCAGGACGATCCACGCGCGCACCTTCGCGGCCTAGTCGATTCACGACGAGCTGATCTCCTGAGTGACTGGAGAGGATCGGGGAGATGTCCTCTTTGCCGTTCGCGTATCGGCCCGCGAGAGTGTCGAACAAGCCGGGTTCCGCGCTGCAAACAATCAGGCGCCCAACGTTGCGAGCCAATAGACCCGGCAACGCCTGCACCGTGAGATCGGAACTCAAGAGCTGAGGATCAGACGTGTCCTGAATCTGCCTCGCCTGTGCCACGGCAGCGTCAAGCTCAGCCCGCGCCTCACCCTGGGCCTTGCCTCCGCTAGCTCTCGCGAGCGACTGCTCAACGTGCTTGACCCTGGCCTCGGCAGCCCGTTGCTCAGACTCCGAAACACTGCGAGCGTGTGCAGTCGAATCTCTCAGCTCAGACTCAGCCTCTTGTAGAGGCTTCACCATCCGCGAGTAGACCGCAGACTTGCGCTCACCTGTCCCGGCTATCGCGAGTGCCCAGAGATTCACCGGCTCAGACCAACCCCCTCGCTTGGGGAACACCTCGATCCGACGAGCTGCCGCCCCAGCAAGCACGCCAAGCGCGATCGTCCCTGCAAGACGAGGATCGGTGCAGGTCTCGGCCGCAACTGCGCTCACGTATTCATCAGCGCCAGGAGGTAGACAGCCTGTTGGCCATTCGGGAAGCTCCCGCACGGAGCCAAACCGATTCAGCGGCTCCCACTCGTACAAATCCGCGATAGCAACCGGCTCAAGCTCAGCGACCTCGAAACCCGCCCTGACGTGATCGGAAATGTCTTTGCCACTGGCGACCTTGAGGATCTCAACCGACTTCGCAACGCCATGCAACGCCGCAAAGACCTCCGCTGCGTACTTGCGGCCCGGTTCGTCTTGGTCTGGGCAGATCGTCACCCGCGCACCCTTGAAGTGCTGAGCGAACTCGGGCCGCCAGCTCGTGGCTCCACCGGAAGTAGTCGCGACTTCCCCGAGTTCATGCAGGGTGTTTGCGTCCTTCTCACCCTCAACGATCCACACTCGGCGGGACTTCTTGACTGCAGAAATCAAGGCAGGCAATCGGTAGAGCACGCGAGGCACACCATTCATGGCACCCTCACCTGCCGCACCGTTCGCGGGCTCCAACCGAAACGCTTTGCCGGGTGCCCTCACGTTGCAGTAGAGGAGTTCCCCGCTCTCATCCTCGTAGCGGTAGCGAGTCTCGTCATTCATGCAGACCACCCCCGCGCGTCCGAGGCGAACAGATCTCGCGGCTCCAACCCGATTGCGGCGAGCACGTCGCCGGTCTCACAACTAGCGAAGCAATAGACAAGGGCTGCGCCGTCGTCAGTCTCGCGAATGCTCAACGTGTAGCCCGAGGAGTCGTGCCCTGGGCATTGTGCGCGGGCGGTGCCGTGATTGCGTCGCACGCGGTAGCCGGCACTCTCAATTGCTTCACACACGGTCTCGTAAGGGCTAGACATAGGAGCCACCTCCGAGCATGCGGGAAGTCATCCGAGATTCCGTGCGGGCTGCGTCGTCTTGGGTTCTCGCTCGTTCGAGCTCGGAGACCGCTGGCGCTGCCATGAGTTCATCGGGTGTGGGAATCGCTGCCAGGAATCGCTGCGCCGCTTCAGAGGTAAGCCCGTCCGCAATGATCTCTGTTAGGGCTGCGAGTTCCGCTCGGTCAATTGTGCTCTTAGCCAACTTGCCCGCAGCTTGGATCTGAGCAGCCCCAAGTCTCCGCAGCTCTGCCCGACGCGACGCCGTGGCGTTCTCACCCCGGCTGTGCCAGCCAATATGCAAGCCCGGCCGGAACTCAGCGGGAATGCCCATCTCCTCACAGATCGCAGCCACCTTCTCGTCGGCGCTTTGCACAGCAGCGTCCGCAGCTTTGGCGATCTCGGCCCAGCGAGGATCATTCGGCGGGTAGATGGCTGATAGTTCCGACTCCATCTGCGCGACTAGCTCAGCCTCACGCGTGGCGATCTGATTGCGAGCGACCCGAGCACGGAGGCGTGCAACCTTCTGCAGGTCGGTGCGTTCCGCCTTGCTCAGTGTCGCCACTAGTTCACCGCTACGGGACTCGTTTGCCCGTACACTTGCCGTATCGCCGCCCGCGATCATTGCGCCCTCTAGCTTCGCTGCTGGGGGGCGTTCTCTGTCGGCACTCATGCGGCACCGCCAGCACTGTTGTCACGGATGAAGCGCGCAATCTCAGCCTCCGTGAAACGAACGTGACGGCCTACCTTCACGGCCATCAGCTCCCGGCGTTCCCAGAGTCGGCGCACCATCCGTGCGCTAACCCCGAGGCGTTCGCCAGTTTGTTCGTAGTCGAGTAGAGCCCCGCTCCTTGCAAGGCTCAAGCTCTCGACAGGTTCACGTTTCGGGAGTCGCCGAGTTGGGCGCTCCTCGCAGTCGTTGTCGTACATATGTGGTGCTCCTCAATTGTTAGGTGAGGAGTCACGCCAGCCCAAAGGCTCACAGAACACAGTCGTTCAGGTGTTCAGATAATCGCGCGTTAGCTACTGCCCGGCGCGGGAGGTTCCGGCTACGCGCACGCCTTGAGCGACGCGACTCCGAATAGGTCGGTAGTCACGCCTTGGCTTGCGCGGGTCGGTGCGTTGGGCTCGATTGAGCCACGCAGGAGGACGAACGGAGGTTTAGGTTCGGGAGGGTCTCCAGTCGCCGCGTTGGAGATGTACTCAATTGGCCCAGCTAGTGCGGCGATCGCCGCAGCAGTTCGCACGTCCCTGACAGCGCCGACGTCAGCGCTAGGCGACTCAGGTTCAGCAAGCACGAAATCGGTGATCAAAGCGAGGCGTTCAGTGTCATCGGAATCAACGGCCAAGAGCCCCGACTCTGCTTCACTGACAAACTCCTCGATCTCACTCCGATGGGCACTAAGGAGGAAATGCAACACAGTGCCAGACCCTCCAAGGTCGAGTTGACTCGCGGCTCGGTAAACCCGTGCCAACTCGGGCGCTCGTCGCCCCCGGTTCGCCAAGAGCCGCAGCACCCCAGACGGACCGACCCGTGCGAGCCATTCCGCATCCCGAAGCGCGCTATCGTCCAAACGTGCAGCGAACGCTAAACAATTGGCGACGTCATGCGAGCGAGACCAGCGTTCATCATCGTTGAAACGATGCGCAACAAGTGCCCACTCGACCTCAAGGCGGCCACGCTCTCCCGCTCGGAACTGATAGTGCGTCGTCACCTCCGATGGGGTGGGCGAGTCTGAGACCGTAAGTCCCCAACGAGCAAGTGGAGGCGCCTGATTCATAGACGCCAGAACCTTCGCAGCCTGTCCCATCTGCACTGTGTCCAGTTGGAGGGCTGGGAGGCTACGACGAATGTTGATCGCCTCAAGGCTCCCAACTAGACCGATTGCGAACATTGCTGCGACCAACACGAAGAGGGCGAACACCGCCGCAGTTTCGGGAATGAATGACCACTCATAGAGTTTGATCACGACGAGCCCTGCAACAGCCGCCACGATTCCTAGCGCTCCGAACGACGTCGCGAGCCTGGCTGCCCGCGCCGACAGGCGTCCGCGCCCCTGAAGTTGCTCGTATCGCATGCGGAGATTCTTACACGACTTTTCGAGCCCGTTGGGGAGGTTTCGCAACCTAGATCAACCGACGCTGCCAACCCCTTACCCACCGCGTGAGATCCGGGGGATCTGGGGGATGGATTTGCGCGGCGAGTGTCCGCAATTGCGAACATTCGGCGAGATCCGGGGGATCTGGGGGATGGATTCCGCAAGCGTCGGGAACTTCCAACACCGACAAGATCAACCGAACGGCTGAGCAAGCGTCGCGCGTGTCGCGGAACTAGCTCACTCGCTTGCGGCGCTTCGCCAGACTGACGACGTTGCTGGCCTCAGCCTCTGCGGTAGCTGCCCGCTCTTTCGCTGCCTTTCGTGCCTGCTTGGCCTGGGCCTTCTCACCTGCACGCATCACCGCGCCCAGATCGTCGGACACTCTGCGCCCGTGATCTTCGCTCGCGTGCAAATACACCTGTGCCGCTGCAGTTGTGGAATGCCCAAGGCGGTTCATCAGCTCGGGCATGCTCGCGCCAGTCTCTGCCGCGAGGGTTCCGCCCGTGTGCCTCAAGTCGTGCACCCGAACGTCGGGGCGACCGATTGCGCTTAGGGCTTTGGGGAGAGCCTGCGAGTAACCCCCGCCGCGAATGTTACGACCGGTTCGCGTCACGAATACAAGGTCATCTGCGCGGGCGTTCGGCCGATGGGTGGCGAGGTGCTCGGTTAGCGCCTGGGCGACAGGTTTCGGCAACGCAATCGTGCGCACGCCCTTATCGCTCTTGGGTGCGTCGTAGTCGATCTGCCCGCTATCCATCCGATAGGCACGCCGTTCAACTGTCACAGACGGGCGCTCGCCTAGCTCAAGGTCACTGGGACGTAGCGCGGCGATCTCACCGATACGCAACCCAACGAACGACGCCAGCAAGACCACCGCCCGATACTGGCTCGGCACAGCATCAGCAAGGGCGAACACCTCTGCAGGGCTCAGCGTCGGCCTCTCCCCTGTTGGAGCCTTCCCCGCACCCTTGAGCTTGCACGGGTTGTAGAGGATCAGCCCATCCTCTACAGCGGTGTTCAACATTGCTCGCAGCGTTCGGTACGCCCGAGCTGCACTCGCCGCGCCCGTCTGCCGCGTTGCTGTGCTGTGGTGCGCTCGATCGGCCTGGGCCTCGGCAAGATCCGTGCGCAGTGTCGCCTCCCAGTCCCGCACGTCAGGAGGAGTGATCGCAGCTATCCGGTAGTCACCCAGGTACGGCAACACGTACCGGCGCACGTCACCCTCGTACAGCTCGCGTGTGCTGCGTTTGAGTTCGCGGTGTTGAGCGATCCACTTGGCCGCGTACTTCTCAAGCGTCGGCGTCGTCTTGGGTGCAGCCTTGAGTACACCTCGGGTGAGGTCGGACTCGACAGTGACTAGCCACGCGTTCGCGTCGGTCTCATTCGCGAACGTCTTGGGTGCGTTCACTACCCGGCCCTCATGGCGATAGCTCGCCTGAATCCGACCGCTTGGCAGCTTGCGAACTCGCCCAAAGCTGCGCCGTGTTGAGGGTTTCTGAGTGCCCATAACTCCTACTTTCACCACCGTTACCGCCCGTAACTTACCGCCCACTGTTGCACGTACGTTGCACGGACGCTAGCGACTCGCTCTATTTACGCAGGTCCAACGGTGTTTCTGGGCTGAGTAGCCCCAGCCTTCCAAGCTGGCCATGCCGGTTCGATCCCGGTCACCCGCTCCACTGCAGTAATAACAGAGAGGTGGATTGTGGTCGCTGAGCGACCACAATCCACCTCTCTGTTACTGCGCGCAAAGCAATGTCCGCACAGCGCGCGATCAGATTCGGTAGGCCTTCGCTTGGCGGTAGGCGGTGAATCCTTCGACTGCTGGTGCACTCCAGACAATTCGCACTCGGGCGGCGGTGCCGTAGGTCCGCACAAAGGTTCCCTTTTTCTTTTTGATTTTCGAGCAGACTCGCAAGTCGCCCCGAGTCGCCTTGCACGTGACTCTGATTTGGACAGGCTGCCCAGCATTCGTGACCGGACTTGCTGAGGCGATCTTCTTCGCACCTCGGCGGGCAAGCTTTGCCGGTACCGTGACTGAGCCCGCATTCGGAATCTGCGCTTGCGGCTGCGGATCGGGTTGTGGATCCGGTTGTGGCGTCGTGTTAGTCAGCGTGCCGGATACTGCCGTCGAGTCGCCTGTCTCTGCGTACGCGCTGGTGTTTGCTAGATCGAGGCCTGGCTCAGAAGCGGTTAACCCCGGTGAAAACCCAATGACCAGTGCTTGGTACGGGCCGTCCACGTTTCCCAGTGACAGCGCAGATCCTTCACTTACTGGCGCACCATTACAAACGCTCGGGCCAGCACTCGGACAGATATCAACTTCCGTGTACGTGATCGCAGGGAGAAATGCGAAGGGCCGCTCCGGCACTGAAATCGAAATCCCCGAGTACGCCTCCGGACAAGGACTCGCGCCGCACATCGCCGGATCGAAGGAGAAGGATCCCGAAACAGTGAATGCGGTTGTCCCATCGTCTTCGAGCATTCCGATGGTGACGTCGTAGCTCGACACAGCCGCGGAAGCTGGTGCACTGGCGGCAACGGCCCCGGTCATGGCTAGCCCCGCGACACAAAGCCCGGCAAGAGTCCTCTTGAATGACAGCAACGCCTTCTCCAAACAGTTGATCACAATGGACTGCGGCTGAAATTACCACCCTTTGTTGATCAATGCGCTTTGAAAGACAAGCGCATTGGGACCGGCACCCTTCGCAAACGGTCGAGGTACTGCTAAACCGCGACAAGTGCTCCTCGAAGCACCTCGTAGACCGCATCGTGGGTTTGGAGTTCCGCGTGTTTAGCCCCTCGAATTCGATGCACTTCGGCGCCTGGTATCCCTTCGCGGCCACTCGCATCTGGGTCAGACCGCGCGCTCGAAACTGGCACGAGAGCATCGCCGAAGTACTCGCTCAGCGGTCCCCAACTTTGCGACAACAGAGTCGACGCGATCACGTGGTACTTCGCGTTGGGCAGGCAAGCAGCGGTGAGATGCCTCGACGGATCCCGCAGTTCAGGATCCTGCGGATCCAGCTCAGCCGAGATCACGGTGCCGATTCGTAGATCCTTGATACCCGCACTCCGGCGATTACCCAACCGGGCCAACGGTGCTGTGTGAGACATGGAGTCCAGGACCGTCATGCCCATGGCTGAAACCTGCTCGAGTGGCGCACCACGATGAGGGGTGCCGATGAGAAATACCTCGGTGACGAGGTCGGTCCATGAAGTTGGGCGAGCCTCTCCGACTCGAACCCGACGATCTGAGGTCGCGGCTTGCTCTAGTGCCATGTGGCTCGCGCCGCGGATCACGAGCCCTCCCATCGAGTGGCCCACGAGGACCAAACGATTGACCTCGACCGGCCAACTCCCAGCGAGGTCGGCCAACAGCCGGTTGAGCTCGGCAGCGTTGTCGTGAATGTGCGCTCCAGAGTTGTAGGCCAGAACGACCGAACTCACCTTGCCGTCAGTTTCACGTTCGAGGCGCCGACCAAAAGACGAGTCGCCTCCCCACCCAAAATCAGTTGCCCCTAGGCCGTGAACGTAGACCACGACGGTGTTTGCCGCCGCTGGGAATCCAGCGCTGAGTCCAACAGGTGTCCGAGGGATCACCCGGCCGGCCTCGCGTATCTCCATCGTGGGTGCCAGAGCATTCTGAGCCAGACTCAGATGGTCACCGAAGGCACACGTCAGCCCGGCCACAACGGCCGCGCCGTTGGGCGTTGCGGTGATGGACTTCGCAGTCGAGGGCGCTGTCATCTCGGCTAACTGACCCAAGCCAAGCACCGAGACCTTCGTGATTGCACGAATCATCCGGTGCACGTTCGCGCGAGCAGAAACGTCGACCGACCGCGCTGGCGACCAAGCGAACCGTCGCCCGAGCACTCGCGCGAAGGGCGCTTCAAATGCGCGCTGCATATCTTCAACAACACCGGCAACCTCAATGACCGCAGCACCGACCGCTTCGACTGAGCCTCGACGCTCCGATCCCAGCATGGAACTCCCCCAATGTTGGTGCGGCGGGTGAGTACTTCGTCGCACGAGTGACACCAATAGTAGAGCCCGTAACTTCTCCGGTGACCTTCTCGGCGGCACAGGGTCAACAGAACGGTGGACTGTGGTCGCTGGGCGACCAGGATCCACCAGCCTGGTCGCGTTCCCCTAAACCCGAGCGTCGATCTCGGTGATGACCTCGTCGACGGTGAGTGAGTCGATCAGGCCAAGGCGCCGGGCGAGCTTGGCCAGTTCGATCGAATCCCGCACAACCACCGGGCGCGATGTGTCTGGCGAGTCCTGCGGGTCTTCCGCGTCAACGATTGGCTTCCTCGCTGTCACGTCTCTGATGAACGCAACGCGAATACGATCGGGGTCAGACTTCAAAAAGTCCTGATAGACCTGCACGTCGTGCTCGCCGCTATCGCCAAGGAGCACGAAGTCCAAGTCCGGGTACGCATCCAAAATGCGCCTGATCCGG
>JBAYVO010000048.1:0-11752 GCA_041674545.1 Candidatus Nanopelagicales bacterium
GAACACCCACATGGATGTCTCGATCGCTCTGATTGGAGCCATCTCGCTGAATCGTCCTGTCACGATCAGCGGCTTGGAGGCGGCAGGATTGTTGTAGCCGGAAACCAGTGAAGTGGTGGACAGGGAGATACCGGCTTCACGCGCGTGGCGGGAGAACGCTGCAGCGCCTTGGTCAATTTGATCGAAGTTCACATAGCTGGGAATGCTCTCGAGTTGCTTCACCAACGCGACGAGCGACGCTGGTGCACCTTCGATGTCGCTGACAGCCTCGCCATCAAGCCAACGCGAGAGCATCGCCATCCCCTTGGTGCGGCCGATCTTCATGCAATCAGACGCGAAGGCATCAGCAAGGGGGTCACCTCGCATGAGACCGCTCACGTAGGTGTCAACACGCGTTTGGCCAAACTCAGCAACTGCGGCGTCGACGTTGTGGACTCGGCCCATCGAAGGTGCCTCGGTGACGGACATGATTCGACGATAGACCGCCGATGCCCACGACCGAGTTCGCGATGATCCGATTCAGTGACCGCGGACTACGAAGCGCGGTATGGCGCGACCGGCGCGGTCAACCCACAAGTACTGGTGGCCGGCCGACCGTCGAACCGCGCCTGAATCCACTGGGTGACTGCGGTCCCACTCAAAGACTGCGCACTGAGGTGGGACGCTCCGTCTAGCCAGAGCATTGACAGATCGCTGCCCGCTTCGCACCACTTCTCGTTGAGGACAGCCTGGGTGTTGGGTAGCACCAGCGTGTCGCCCGTACCTTGGACAACGAATGTCGGCATCTTCTTGTTCATCGGTGGAGGAGTTTGAGCTTCGGCAGTCTTGAGCCATTCCGGGTTGTCCAGCGGGTTCCCCGTGAACAGACTTTGCCCGAACGCTGCTCGGGTGTGGCCTTCAAGTGCTGCTTCCACGATGCAATCCTGCGAGAGGCTCTCGTAGTTCGCGCTGCCCTGTTCAGTGAGGATGCCCTCGAGCGGAAGCGTCGGGTACTTGTCGGACCAACCAACGATGAAGTCCGGCCCGATCGACCACTGCGCGGGCTGGTCCCACTGCTGGGCGATCAACGGAACGAGTTCTGCGGCGGGCGCGACTGCGACTGTTCCAACTAAGGAGAAGTCCGGGAGAACTTGGTTGCCGAGTTCACCGGTCCAGAGTGCTGAGTGCCCTCCTTGGGAGTGTCCGTAGACGGCCCACGTCTTGTTCGTCTGCGCTCCTGGGAACTCGTGTGCCATCGCGACGGAGTACGCAACGTCATTGGCTTCGTCCTGCCCAACGAGATACCGCCCAACGCCTTCTGTTCCGACGCCGGCATAGTCAGTCGCGGTGAGTACCCAGCCATTGTTGAGCATCTCCTGCGCGAATCCCATGTCCAGCAGGGTGTCGGCCGCTCGCGAGGGCGCACACGCGTCCCCCATTCCAAGCGTCGGGTGCGCCCAGGCCACAACCTTGCGCCCGTCAGTCGGAGCCTTCGCGGTCGGAATGAACACCATGGCACCGCTGACTCGTGGTGTGCCTTCGCTGCTCTTCGTTCGGTAGATCACGCGGTACGCGGTTGCGTTCGTCAGGTTTACGGGCAACGGTTCAGTCCGAATGATGGACCCCGGAGGACCTGGAACCTGCGCCGCATCAACCGTGTAGAACGGGTCGAATTGTTGTTGTTCTTCGGCTACTTCCTGGGACTGGGAGTGAATGTAGAAGCCCCAGCCGACAGCAACAATCACGATGAAACCGCCGACAACAATGAGGGTGTTCCGCAGGCCTTTGATCACGGAATGACTTTATCTCCACGGCGGCCGAGGCTTGGCCGGAGATTGCCGACTTCACCCGAGGGATTGCGTCACACTGGATCGATGAAAAGTCGACCTTGCAGGTGATCAAACTCGTGCTGCAGGCAGCGGGCAGCGTAGCCCTCAGCCTCGACCACAACAAGGCGACCACGAACGTCGACGCCCTCAACCTTCGCGCGCAGGGCGCGGGTCCGTTCGCGCCTCACCCCAAGGACGGACAGGCAACCCTCTGATTCGGTGACGCCTGTCGGGTCGACGATCGTGAGCTTCGGGTTGATGACCGTCGCCTCGACTCCGTCGCAGTCCATGACGAAGATTGCCAGCGAGACGCCGATCTGCGGCGCGGCGAGGCCGACACCGTCGTTCGAATACATGGCCTCGATCATTCGTGTTTCGAGTTCCTTGAGAGCGCGGTCAAATGTGGTCACCTGTTGGGCTGGCATCCGCAAAACCGGATCGCCAATTTGACGCACTGAGTTCAGGTAGGCGGCGGTGTCGCGTCTAGACATGGTGGAACTCCGGATACTCGGTAGCTGTTGGCGAGAGCATCATGCCAAGACACGACGCGAACGCGCGAACCGGCGGCGGCCACGCATATATGAATTCGGACGCAATGACCACTCCATCCGCAGCGTGGCAGGAACCGCAGTTGAAGTGAACCAGTTGGTTCATCTTGCGCGTATCTGGGTGAATCGCCCCAACCGAGCACGCGTCCCAGCGCATTCGCTCGAACGATTGCCCTAGGTTAGGTAGTCCTTGCCAACGAGCCCTTTGGATGTGTTCGATGACCACGATGCACAGTACGTCCCCCCGATCGACAAGGCTCATTGTCGGCATCGTGATTGCAGCACTGTTGAGCCTCGGCCTCGCGCAGACTTCAGCGCACGCCATCACCACGTGGGGTGCCCCCAGCACGAACGTAGATGGCGGATCGAACCTGAGCGATAAACCGGCCAGTGCGACGTCTGCGGATGGCAACACTCTCATCGCACTGTGGCGCGGCTTTGAAGACAGCAAGTTCGCCGTCAAATATTCGGTAGCAACTGTCGCCAACAATGTGCAGACCTGGGCGACGCCGCAGACCCTTTACTTGCCAGTCTCTGGTTCCGCAGACTTCCCCCAGGTCGCAATTTCAGCGGACGGCACCCGAGCGACCGCGGTCTGGAGCCACTCGAGTCAGCTCTACTCATCCTCAGCGACGATTGTGGGTAACAACGCAACCTGGGGCACGCCAGTCGCCGTCGGGCCTTCGGCAACCACCCAACGTATCTCGCTTTCGCGCGACGGCAGCAAAGCGTTCGCTGTGTACTTGGGCTCTGGCAGCACACTCTACGGCGCAAACGCGACGATCACTGGCACTACCCAGACCTGGGAAACCCAGCAGCTCCAGACAACCGGACGTTCGGCTAACTATCCGCTTGCGGTCCTGTCCGACGATGGAAACACCGGCACGGCACTGTGGACCGAGTTTGACGCTTCACCTCCCTCAGAACCACCCAACCTCGCGAGTCGCAGCTTCACGATTCAAGCGGGCACCCTCGACTGGGGGCCGATCGTCGCGGTAACACCTGTCGACACCACCGCGAGTGCGGTCTACTTCCCTTCCGCCTTCACCAGTGCCGATGGCAAACGGGTAACTGCGGTGTGGCGCAAGACGTACAACACCGCGAGTTCACACGATGTCGAGAGCGCCTCAGCGACTCTTTCTGGAACGACGTTGACATGGGGCACTATCAGCACCCTCGACAGCTACAGCGGCGCCAACATCGATGTGAACCCTCAGGTGGGAGGAAGTGCGAACGGCGGTGCCGCCACAGCAATCTGGTTCAGCGGCTCTGGGTCAAGCCGGACGCTGCAGTCGAAATCGGCAACAATTTCGGGCTCAACGCAGTCCTGGGGCGCGCTGGCAACAGTCGGCGGATCCGGCTCTTCCTCGGAATACAACATCAAGGTCAAAGTCAGCGATGACGGCCGGACTGCGGTGCTCGCTGCTGCACTCAACGGATCCGTCAACTCATCTACCGGTCAAATCGATGGCACTACGTCAACCTGGCAGGCACTAGAAGTCGTGAGTCCGACTGCGGCAAACAATGTCGTCACATTGGGAACATCGGCCAACGCACTTCGCGCCAATGTTGTCTGGGCAAACGGTTCGGCCGGCATCCAGTCGGTGTCAGGTGGAGGTTCGGACCCGGAGCCATCAGTGGTCTCCCTCTCCCCCACTTCCGGACCGGTTGCCGGCGGCGCGACGCTCACCATCAGGGGCACCTACCTGGACTTCGCGACGTCCGTCACAGTTGGTGGACAGGCGTGCACCGGCGTTGTGTGGGACCGAGATGCGCAGGAATTGACGTGCACGGTGCCGCCAGGGTCGGCGCCGGGTGCTGTCGATGTTGTCGTCACGGCACCCGGTGGCATATCAACCGTCGCCAGTGGCTACACCTACACCGGTGATACCCCGACCGGGAGCGTCCCGAACAAGCCACGAAATCTGAAGGTAAGTGGAACCCCCACCAGCAAGACGTACCGGATCACCTGGAAGAAACCCACTCAGACCAAGACTCGCCCGGTGGATCGCTACCGCCTGACGATCACCCAGCGCGGCAAGGAACGGATCATCCTGCGCAAGAATCTGCCCAGCAGTAGGACGAACTTCAAAGTGACTCGCGCATTCCTCCTGAAGAACAGCGACCGTCCGCGTGGCGACATGCCAGGACAGTGGCTGCGCTACATGATCAAGGTCGAAGCACTCAACGACGCAGGAAGCGGGCCAGTTGCGCGGACACAACTGCGGCTCAAGATCTAGGTCGGCGACTTCGTAACGCGGCCCGACTCTGGGTACGCACTGCACGTTGCGCTGTCCCAAACGACAGCTGCTCACGACAAGTTCCACCCGGAGCAAATTTCGGCTTGACCTTGACGTTGCGTCAAGCCCTACGGTCGAACCATGAACGAGAAGCTTCGGAGCATTCAAGAGGTTGCTCAACTCATCGGGACGACGAGCCGAACCTTGCGTCACTACGACGACATTGGGCTGCTGCCACCGTCACACGTGGGTAGCAACGGCTACCGCTACTACGACCAGGCGAGCCTGACGCGTTTGCAACGCATCCTGCTGCTGCGCCAACTCGGGCTTGGTCTTGCCCAGATCTCCGACGTGCTTGACGGTAGCCGCGACGACGCAGTCGCTCTGGAAGACCACGCAACCTGGTTGCGCAACGAACAGGAACGCCTCGGCAGGCAACTCGCGAGCGTCGAACGATCGATCACCGCACTCAAGGAAGGAACAGAACTAATGCCTGAACAAATGTTGGACGGATTTGACCACGTCCAATACCGGGACGAAGTTGAACAGCGTTGGGGGCAGCAGGCGTACGTCGAAAGCGACGAGTGGTGGCGAGGCCTTACACCGTCCGCCAAGGACGACTTCAAGCTCCGGACTGACGCACTGATGAAGGAATGGATCGCGGCTGCGGAGTCCGGCGACGCCACCGACTCGGAAGCAACGCAAGCGCTTGCCGCACGCCATGTCGATTGGCTCAGCATCGGCTGGGGAGGCCGCAGGCCAACCGGTGAACAGGTTGCGGGACTTGCCGAGATGTACGTTGTCGACGAACGATTCACCGTCAACTTCGGCGGTGCTACGGGTGCGACGTACGCGCGGGATGCACTTGTTCACTACGCAGAAACTATGGAGCCCTAGGGATTCTCTGGGAGTGACGAATCAGTCGGCGACGTATGGTGGAATCGGTATGCACCGACTGCGAAACAAAGCGACGCTAATCGACGGAGGCGACCGATGACCTCAGCCCACGCCTTCATTGCAACAAGCCTGGACGGGTACATCGCTCGAGAAGACGGCGACATTTCCTGGCTGCTCGAACGTGACGACCCGACGGAAGATCACGGGTACAACGACTTCATCGCAGACATCGGCGTCATCGTCATGGGTCGTGGAAGCTACGACAAAGTGCTCACCTTTGATCAGTGGCCTTACGAACTCCCCGTTGTAGTGCTGTCGGCAACACTGACGGACTCGGACGTCCCGCTCCACCTCGTGGGTAAGGTCGAAGTGACTTCGCAGACACCGAGTCAGGTGATGCAGGACCTGGCACACCGGGGCTTAGACCGTGTTTACCTCGACGGCGGAAGGGTGATCCAGTCTTTCCTGCGTGCGGGGTTGGTATCGGACCTCGTCGTCACCACCGTTCCGGTGATCCTCGGCGCGGGACGTCGACTGTTTGGCGAAGTCTCCACCGACATCGATCTGGCCCTCGTTGATGTTCGGCGCTTTCCGTCCGGGCTTGTGCAGTCGAAGTACTCGGTCAAGGCGCCCAATTAGTCAGTTCGCAGCAGTTCGTCGTCGATTCAACTGATGACTCGTTCACGCGTCTTCTTGAGCGACGTGTTCCTCGACCGCCGTGATTGCTGCCGCCAGGTAGCGGGCCACCACCGCGAGATCTTCGGAGCTGAAGTCCTGTGTTGCCGAGTCAATCCTCCGCTGGAGTTCACCGAAGTACTGGCCACCGAGTCGGCTCGCATCCTCACCGACTTCAAGCACCAAGCGTCGCCTGTCGTTGGGGTCAGGTTTACGTCGCATATGCCCCACCGATTCGAGGCGATCAATCAGAGCTGTCACGGATGCGCCGCTCATCCCAAGTTCTGTCGCGAGCGCACTTGGCCCAATCTGTTCTCCCCTACGGTGAGCATCGAGGACCAACACAAGTGCGCGCACATCGGAGCGGTTCATTTCGTGGCGCGCGCCGAAGTCGCGTCCGACTTCCTGCAGATCACTCGTCAGCCGCCGCAAAAGATGGCCGATGGCGCGTCTGTCGTCTGCACTGGCGCCGGGCCGCTCACCCTGCGCTGAAGCTTGCCCTCGCTTCGCCATCGAACTAGCACTCCTCCCACTGTCGCCAGCGAATCCGAAACTGTGTAAACGCCGACAGGGGGTAGATGATTAGACAATCTAACTATAAAGTAATCTAACCAAAGTTAGATCGCACCAACAGAATATCCGCAATCATCTCGACGACGCCGATCATCCACCGACACAAAGGTCATGCCGATGAGACTCGCCCTCCTTGAAATGCGCAGAGCGAAGCTGCGCTTTGGATTGCTGGCTGGCGCAGTGTCGTTGCTTATCTTCCTCGTACTATTCCTCTCGACGCTCTCGGGCGCGTTGATCGAGTCATTCACCGGAGCGATCAAGAACCTGGACGCCAACGTTCTCGTGTACTCCGACACAGCGCGTGACAACATCCAAGGGTCCCGGCTTAGCCCGAGCGTTGTGGCTCAGGTCGCAGCCGTGCCTGGCGTGGCCGCGGCCGGCGGCATCGCAACCACCACGACGAGCGCAGATCTACCTGAAGGCAAGGGTGATCTTGCACTGTTTGGCTTCTCCCTAGATGCGCCAGGTTCACCCACTGGCCTCACCGACGGACGCCTTCCCTCGGCTGAGAACGAGGCTGCGGTTGATGCCCCCGGTGTCACGATCGGAACGACCCTGACTCTGCTGCCGTCGAACATCGAACTTCAGGTGGTCGGCATTCTCACGGGCGCCCAGTTCAATGCTGCACCAACTGCCTACATCGACCTCTCGAGCTACCAGGCAGCAATCAAGGCGACCAACCCGAACGCGCCGTTCATTCCGCTTAACGCTGTTGCGGTATCCACCGACGCCGGCGCGGATCCAGCCACGGTTGCCCAAACAATCACCGACACCGTCCCTGGGACGACTGGATACACCGTGTCAACAGCCGTCTCCAAGATTCCCGGAGTCGCGTCCGTCAGTCAGACCTTTGGAATCTTGGTGGGCTTGACCTTCATCATCAGCATCGTCGTCATTGGCTTCTTCTTCCTAATCCTGACCGTTCAGAAGTTGCGGGTGTTCACCCTGCTGCGGGCCAGTGGAGCCTCCCCCGCACGCCTTGCTGGCAGCGTCGTGTTTCAGATTACCGCCGTTGTTGCGCTGGCTTCCGCGATCGCTGTCCTCCTTGTCTGGGGCGCACTGAAGGGCGCAAGTTCCGGCATACCCGTGTCCCTAGACCCAACCCTGGTGACAGTGACTGTCCTGGCTGTCTGGCTCTTTAGCCTTGGCGCCGGATTACTCAGCATCCGCAGAATTCGATCCATCGACCCAGCGACCGCGGCAGGTGCCCGATGATGCTTGCATTCGCCGAGATCCGGCGCACCCGTGGAAGGTTCCTCTCAATCATTGGGGCGCTCTCCCTCATCACCTTCCTCGTGCTCACCCTCACTGCGCTCTCAGACGGACTCTTCTACGGTTCCACCGGGGCGTATCGGTCATCGAACGCCCAGGCCTACGCGTTCAGCACCGATGCCGAGGGTTCCCTCGTACGCTCCAGAGTTCCCGTCAGCGATGTTGCCGCCTACCAAAGCACCGAGGGCGTGACGCAGGCCTCCGGCGTCGGTGTCTTGTTGACGTCAGGGACAGGTCCCGACGGCGAACTTGATCTCGCGGTGTTCGGCGTCGAACCCGACGGAGCAGGTGTTCCCACCACGCTCGATGAGGGCCGCATGCCCGAACCAGGTGAGGACAGTGCAGCCGCGGTCGACCAGTCGGTCGCCGACCGGGGCGCGGTAATCGGGTCAACGATCACAGTTGGCAGCCGTGCGGTCTCCGTAGTCGGAATTACGAAGGACTCCAGCTACCAACTGCAGCCCACCATCTGGACGACCATCCCAACATGGCGAGCGATGCAAGAGTCAGTGCGACCCGAGACACGTGGGCTTCCACCCAGCCTCTCGGCGGTTGCTCTTGAGTTGGCTGCTGGAACAGACCCGAACTCCATCACAGCCGTCGCAAACACCACTGTGTTGTCGACAGACGCGGCCGCACTAGCGATCCCCGGAGTGAAGGAGCAACGGTCAACCCTGAATTCGATCATCTACACGACCTTGCTTGTTGCCGCGATCGTCGTTGCCTTGTTCTTCGCGCTCATCGTCCTTGAGAAGCGAGAACTGTTCGCAGCACTTAAGGCGCTCGGCACGTCGACTGCTCGACTCGGGACGACGGTCCTCACCCAAGCACTGGTGGCCTCGGTCGTCGGCGTGATAGTTGGGGTGACGATTGCCCGACTACTTGGGCTCGCGTTACCCGCTGAGATTCCCACATTGTTCCGACTTGATTCCCTCATTCAAGTGTCCGTCTTCACCGTGGTGGCGAGCGTCCTCGGGGCGCTCTTCTCGCTACGCCGTATTGCTCGAATCGATCCCGCCACTGCACTAGGAGGCGCACTCCAATGACCACTAGCGAGCCAAACACGCCCGTACCCAGCGGTTCCCAGGCAATCCTCGAGGTTGCCGACGTGACCAAGACGTATGGCGAGGGCCACACCCAGGTAACCGCGATCGCAAACGCCAGCCTGCAGGTGCAGCAGGGTCAGTTCGTGTCGCTGTTGGGCCCGAGTGGTTCGGGGAAGACCACTCTGATCTCAATGATTGGTGGCCTACTGACACCCTCGAGCGGCACCATTCGACTAGGTGACGAAATGATTTCGTCGATGAGCAAGAAGGAACTCACGCGGCTACGCGCTGAACGAGTCGGCTTCGTGTTTCAGTCCTCCAATTTGGTCCCATTCCTAACCGCGCGCGAGAACCTCCTGTACGTGGCGAGCCTGCCCAGGCATCACGACCGAAAGGCTGCGGCCAAACGTGCCGACAGCCTGCTGGCCGAACTTGGACTCAGCGATCGCGCCAACAACGTGCCGGAGAAGCTCTCCGGCGGCGAACGGCAGCGGGTTGCCATCGGCCGTGCGTTGATGAATGATCCCGACCTGGTTCTGGTGGACGAACCCACCGCCGCTCTCGATACCGAACTCGGCAGGCAGGTTGTTCAACTACTCGCCAGGGAGGTCAAACAGCGCGGGAAGACCGGGATCATGGTGACCCACGATCTACGCATGGTTGAGTACACTGACGAAGTGTTCGAGATCCTCGATGGCAAGTTGACGAAGTCAACAGGTGACCCCGCGTTGGCCGTTCACTAACGCCGGACCGGGTCACAATTCCGGAGCCAACCGACTGCGGGTCAGTCGGACGCGGCTGCCACACAGAGCAGCAAGCGCGAAGTCGAGTAGACCGTATTGACGGTACTCGTGCCCACTGTCGCGTGGCGGAATCCCATCATCGCGGGCGTCTGCGCAGGCTGGTCGTCGCTGGTGAGGACAATCCGAATCCGATGTCCAGCGACGAATCGGCGCGCGTTCGACACTAGGGGAATCCGGTAGGAAACCGCCTCGCTGATCGGGATGGCCTGTGCAATGCGGCAAGGCAACACGGGCGCTCCCGGCCTGCTGGCTTCCTCATCAACGGCCCGCAGTGATGCGCGCAGGTAGCCCGCTGTGATCGGCTCTGCGTCGCCCGACTGGTCGACATCGAAGAGTGTGGCTATCCAGGCAGTGTCCGACGCCGTAGCCGACGCAGTGAGTTCGAGCTCAGCGTTGCCAAGCAAGTCCAGGTCCGCCGCTAGCGGCTCGCTCGTCCACTCCAATGACGTGGGCGGATCACTCTTGCTCGCCTTGGCCCTGTTGAGACCCGCACCAAGCACCATGAACTCTCGACCAGCATCGATGCCACGTTGCTTGGCCGCTTGCGCCGCATCATCAACTGATGGTGTCAGTCCCCCATCGGCTTTCAACGTCCACTTGTGGATCGACGCCTCCGGCGGTGGCCACTGGTCAGTAGAACGCCAACCGTCCGCACCTGGCAACACGTATCGAATCTTCGCGCCCTCCAGGATTCCGGTGTCGCGACCTTTGAGCCAGTGGTCATACCAAGCAAGCGCCTCAACGTGCAGGCTCTCCCACGGCCAGGTCAGTCCGTAGTCACCCAACATTGCGACCCGAACCTCCGGACATCCGGTAAGTCCGTCGAGGCTGGTGAACGTTCCCGGTAGGTGGAGGGGAACGTTCTGCCAATCGCAGCCGAGGTAGGTCGGAACACTCACCCGGTGCAACAGTGGAAGGAGGTTGCGCTCGTCCCACCACTCATCGCGCAACGGGTGCTTAACGACCGTGTCGCGCCACAAGTCGTCCCAGGGGTGAGTGTCGTACGGCAATCGCATCAGGCCTTTGAGTACGGTAATCGCCGCTTCGCCATTCAGGTGCGCAAACTTCTTGTGGAGCCTCGGGATGTTGAGCAAGTGACGAGCTGCTCCAACGAGTTCGCTACGCCAGAGTCGGTCTGACGCGCCCGAGGTAATCCCGACCATTGCCAGGAATGGCGACAGAAACCCGCTGCTCACCAATCCGTGATGACTTGCCGCCTCGTACAGGTCAGGCGAGACAGCGATCGGCATAATCGCTCGCAGATGCGGCGGGTTCTCGACTGCCGCCTCCAATTGCGTCATCGCAAAGTAGCTGATTCCCAACATGCCAACGTTCCCGTCTGCCCAATCCTGGACAGCGGCCCATTCCACGAGGTCGTACATATCGTGACGTTCCTGCTGGTCGAAGAAGCCGAATGTGCCGGTAGATCCCCCGGTGCCCCGCAGGTTGGCGATCACGTGCACATACCCGCGCGGCACAAAGTAGTCACTCGCGCCGGCCTCGATGAAGCCCATAGGCGCGCCGACATCCTGGATCTGCCGTGGGTACGGCGAAGCCGAAACCAGAACCGGGAAGCGGCCAGGTTCTTGTGGCAAGTAGACGTCCGCCAACAGAGTCTCGCCGTCACGCATCGGCACCTTGATGTTGAACGCATGCGTCATCACGTGTTCTGGCTGCGAGAGATTTTGATACCGCCGACCTGTGGTCTGAGGACCGTTGAGTTGACGTTCACCTGGTTCGGTGCCAGCGACCTTCGACGCCATCATTTACCTCCTCGTGATGCGTTAGAGATTCGCCCGGACGGCTACTTCGCCAGCGTTAAAACCTCGGCGCCGTCGGCGGTGATCGCGATGGTGTGTTCGCTGTGTGCTGTCACGCACCCGGTCGCAC
>JBAYVO010000049.1:0-11747 GCA_041674545.1 Candidatus Nanopelagicales bacterium
GTGCGAGAAGAAAATGCCGAGAAAGGCACCATGAGAGAACTCCCTGAAAAACGCGGTCCGCGCCGAAACCACGCCACAGGGAAGTGACGGGCCCCGACCGCAACCTCGACGGTTTGGAGCCGCTGCACTCGCCAGGTAATCCGACTTGTCGCTACCAGAGTCGACAGGCGTCGAGACTGGCTTGCCGTAGGCATTGCCTACGAGCGACTTACGGCTGCGGGTCAGCGCCGGATTGCTACCGGCTTCCCCTGGAGTACGAGTACATACGCGTGATCTTCATTCGGAAGAACACGTCGATATGAAACCACGCGAGGCAGCGGCGGTAGTGCTCCGCCCCGCGGCAACCCACATTGTCACCACCGAGTGACGGAGTATTCACGGTTAGCGACGGGGGTCACTCTTCTGGCTGATCAACCAACCTGTCATCGCAGGCCGCACTCCGGCAGAATCGCAACACCGCTCGACGCGGGCGCACTGGAGGAACCATGGACGAGGTCACCCGTATGCGGGCGATCATCAACGCCCAGAACCAGATCATTGAGGCTGGGTCATCTCTGCCCGCGGTCATGCGGATCGTCACCAATCAGGCGATGTTGCTCACCACCTCCACAGGCGCAGTTGTCGAACTCGCTGAAGGCGACGAGATGGTCTACGCATCGGGCGCCGGGACTGTCGAGGGCAAGGAGGGGCTTCGACTCCACCTCCACGGCAGCTTGTCCGGGCTGTGCGTCACAACTGGTGACACCCTCACATGTACCGACACTGAGACCGATTCACGAGTCGACAAGGTCGCGTGCCGCAAAGTCGGTGCGCGGTCGATGATTGTCGTCCCGCTCATTTGCCGCGGCGCGACCGTCGGCGTGCTCAAGGTTTTGTCCGATCAACCGGCCCAGTTTGGCGAGGAGGACGCTTCGCTGCTGAAGTCGCTGGGCAACTTCATTGCCGCGGCTATCTCGCAAGCGAGCACCTTCGAGGCGACTCAACGCCAAGCACTCACGGATTCACTCACCGGGCTGGAGAATCGCACTGACTTCATGGAGCAACTGCGCGGTGCACTCGCGCGCGGTTCACGCAGCGGCGCGGTGATCTGCGTTGCGTACATCGATCTCGACGGATTCAAACCTGTGAACGACACCCACGGACACAAGGCAGGCGACCACGTCCTGCAGGTAGTTGCCGACCGGTTGATGTCAACGACCCGCGAGGGTGAACACGTCGCTCGCCTCGGCGGTGACGAGTTCGCGATCGTGACCGAAGACCGCAGCGCCAAAGAAGTCGACGCGTTCAGGGACCGAATCGCCCGCGAGATTGCGGCACCAATCCCCTTCCACGGAGAACAACTGCACGTGACTGCAAGCATCGGAATAGCAACGACCCGTGGCAAAGATGTGGCGGAGTCAGTGCTCGCCCGCGCGGATGCCGCGATGTACGCCACCAAACGCCAACGCAGCGCCTAGCGCGTCACGATCTCGACCGAACCCACTGCATCCGTGTCGTTGCCGAACCTGGCAGAGTTGGTTCATGGCAGACGCTCCCACCACCCGACATCGTCATGTACGAACGCGTCTCACAGAGTTCATTGCGATCGTCAGCATCACGGCGTTAGCGCTGGTCGGGTGCTCGCGCGGAGCGACCGAGGGAACCTCAACAAGTGCGGCGCCTAGCCAGAGCGCCGTCGCACAGTGCACTCCGGCGAAGGCGGCAACGACGGGCTCGTCCACCGGCCAGGTCGAGGTCGACGGCGCACAGCGTGACTACTCCATAAATGTTCCGCCAGGGTATGACGGGATCACCGCGCTGCCGTTGGTCTTGAACCTGCACGGCCGCGGAGGCAATGCCACGCAGCAACTGCTGCTCACCGGATTTGATACGGCATCTGACAAGCACGACTTCATCTTGGTTTCACCGAACGCGATCGGTGGGCAGTGGGACCTTCCTGCGGTGCCCGGCCGGGCCACGAGCGACACAACCTACATCACGGAACTCCTCACCTCACTCGAGCAAGAACTCTGCATCGACAAAACTCGACTCTATGCAGCCGGGATGTCGCTAGGCTCGGTCATGACGTTGGCGCTGGCCTGCGCACCGAACCAATCCTTCGCGGCATTTGGTGGCGTGGGTGCGAGTTTCTACCGACCGATGTGCGATCGCTCCCCGCCTGCTCCCCTGATCTACTTCCACGGCACCGCCGATCCGATCGTGCCGTTTGAAGGCGGCAAGGTCGCCGGATCACCTGCTCGCTCAATCACCGCGCGAGTCAAACCGTCAGACGAGAACATGGCTGCCTGGGCTAACCACAACGGATGTAACCCCACACCAACTGTGAACGACCTGGGCGACACCGCACGCACGATCTGGTCAGAATGCAAGAACAACGCCAACGTCGACTACTACCGAGTCGACGGCGGTGGCCACACGTGGCCCGGAGCGAATCAACTCGTCTCAGATTTCATCGAAGAGAGTCTCGGGAAGACCACCCAGACCGTCGATGCGACTGAATTGATGTGGCAATTCTTCGAGCAGTACCAACTCCCTAGCTGAGGCGCCTCCAGCTATGGACGATTCTTCGAGCCCGTCACGTTTCGGTGTGATCCAGGCCGACCTTCAACGGGGAGCTACGGGGTGATGCGTTGAAACGAATCGTTCACAGGGCCGTTCAGTCTGCAGTTGTAGGGATCTTGCCTTGGATCCCCATCGCGCTCGTGACGTCACCAGACCTGCTCGGTTGGGCGCTCCTGATCTCACTCGGCCTGTGTCTCTTCAACCGGGCTTCATCCCGCTGGGTCGGTGTACCGATCAAACACCTCGAGATCCTTGATGTCAGCTACTTCTCGATCGCAATAGCCGTCTTCGTGTTCGGGACTAGTGACATTGCAGCGGACATGTCTCGCTGGATCGCTGAAGCCAGCACAACCGTGATCCTGCTCTATTCGGCAGGTTCGCTTGCGCTCCGACGCCCTTTTACTGCGCAGTACACGGCGCTCGAGGTTCCCAACGCTGCACACACTCGGGACTTCGCCCGGACGAACTGGTTGCTGACTGCGATCTGGACGGGGGTCTTCGGAGTACAACTTGGTTGCCTCGTTGTCGCAAAGTCAATCCTTGACAACCCCGACGATCTACTCCTGGCGTGGATCATCCCTATCGGGTCACTCATCGCGGGGTTCGTAGTGAACGGTCGAATGACACGCGGACTGACAGCACGGCATCATGAGGCTGCCGCAAGTTCCATCGACCCATCGGATAGGACGTCACCATGAACATGATCGAATCCTTGATCGTTCCACCCCAGAGTGGTGCAGCTGTTCGAGTACCCGAAGGCGCGGCACTTCGGATCACCGATGTGGACGGACAACAAGTCTCCGACATGTTCGCGGTGTTTGCAGATATGTCGGACCACTTGAGTGCGCGCACCTCACGGGCGGCATCGTGGCGCCTCTTCCCGCGAGTTGGTGAACCCTTTGTTTCGATGAACTACCGCCCAATGTTCCTGTTCGAGGAAGACACCTCACCTGGCCCACACGACCTACTCGCACCACCCTGTTCAGCAGAGATGTACGCGCTTCTTGGATTTGAGGGGTACCACCCGAGTTGCAGTGACAACTTCCGAACGGCCGCCGATTCGATCGGCTGGCACCCAGAAGCAGTTCCCGATCCAGTGGACTGGTTCCAGAACACGCCGGTGGATTCGACGGGTTCGATGTCGGCGCTGCCCGCACTCACCCAACCTGGCGACTCGGTGACACTGCGCGCCCTCGCAGACATGTTCGTGATCGTGACGGCTTGTTCCATGGATCTACCAGGAAAGATGATCAATGGTGCCGCCTGCTCCGCAATTGGTGTCGAGGTTCTGCGCTAGCCAAATCCAATGAGCATCACAAGATCACCCAGGATGTTTGCTTCGCCCTTGGATGACTTAACTCCCCCTAGGGCTTACATTGCCCCGACTGCAATAGCTGCGAAGCTGGGATCGGCTCGAACCTGAGTACCGCGTGGTCAGTGATCGTGACGCTCGTGCCAAAAATTCCCGAGACGAAGCGGTGATTTGCGCGGATGTAGATTCCGACGTTGCTCATATCGACGTCACCTGGGCAGGCGTTGATTTCCAACTCGTCCCACTCTCCACCGGTTTGGGTGAAGCTTGAGTCGGAGTACGTGAAAACCAGGCAATTGCTCGTACATGTGGTGAATGTGTTCGCGTTCGAATTACGGGGAAGCTGACCAGGACCAACGTTTGCTGGATATCCCGCGGGGCTAGCCTCGTAGATCCACATTTCGTCGACCGAGCTAAACGGCATACCGGTTCCCGCTCGAAGCACGGCTGCCGCAGCATCAGTGGCGAAGGTCTCCATTCGTGGTTCGGCGCTCGCCGTTCGAGCGCCAGACCGTACTGCCGCCGAGAGTGCCACGTGATCGCGTAGGAATAGCGAAAACTCAATGATGCCAAAGAGAATCAGGATGAATATTGGGAAGATGAACGCCGCCTCAACGGCAACCGCTCCCCTTTCGTCGCCCTGCCCATGACGTTCGCGGCGCAGCCAGCTCGGGAATCCACCCGCACCAACGTCGCTTTCGTGCGCATCGCGCATGACGGACTGACGGTCTGAGGACACGCTACTTCTTCGGCACCAACTGCAACCCAGTTGAGCATGTTGCTCCGGACCGGTGTCCCGAGAGGTGCAGTCAAAGAACCTTCACCCGTTTGGTCCCGCAGTTCTACAGCGGCGCTATCAACCGCACCGAAGTTGAGCTTGTAACCGCCCAAGTTTCTTCAAACGCAGGGCTAGAAATCACGTCGGCAAAGGCGGCGTTCCCACCACATAAGTTCAAATCCGTGAACGGAGAAAACAATGTTTACTCGAATCCGCACGATGCTCAGTCTCGGCAAAGACAAGGGTGCAAGCGCCGTCGAATACGGGCTCCTCGTAGCCGGTATCGCCGTCGTCATGATTGCTGCCGTCTTCTTCCTAGGTGAGCAGGTTTCCAACAACTTCACTGAGGTTGGGACTGAGGTACAGAACGCCGGAGCCTCGGCGTCTTCGTAAGACTAAACCGACTCGGTCTAGACCCTGCCAAATATGTCTTGGGCGGTCGCTTAACGGCGACCGCCCAAGACCTGGGTTCGGCGCCAGTCCAGATCCGGCCCCGACACTGCCGCCCTAGCACGGCTAGCCACCCCGCCAAATCAGAGAGGACATGCGATGGCTCGAAAGATCATCCTCGTCGTTGCATCACTTACTCTGGTGATCGCTGGGGCGGCGCTGTATCTCACGGTGAGCAAGCCGGCTGTGAGCGCTTCGGATTCAACGACTGTCTACGTCGCCGCTGGCGATCTTGGGCCAGGGACCCGAGCCGCGACGTTAACGGACACGCGAGTCCAACGAGTCCAAGTGGCATCGAATCTGGTGCCGCCCAACGCGTTGACGAACATCTCACAGGTCATCAACTTGCAGACCTCCGTACCAATCTTCAAGGGTCAGATTCTGATGACCCGGATGTTTTCCACAACGGCAACGACCGGTGGATTGTCGATTCCGCCGGGGACGAATGCCGTTACTATCCAACTCTCTGACGGTGGCCGGGTTGCTGGCTTTGTGCAACCTGGCTCGAAGGTTGTGGTGTACCAGGCCGGCGCCGACGCAGGCACCGTCGTTCTGCAGTCCGCTGACGTCATCGCCGTTGGGCCGACCACTGCCACAGGCAAGGCAGGCGACGGCACGGTCTCGAACAAGGCGGTAGATACGACCTTGATCACGTTTGCCCTCACCCCACGAGATTCCGTGAAGGTCGTTGGCAAGGAGGGCCTCTACCTAGGACTGCTTCCCAGCTAGCGCAATGACCAGCGGTCCGAGTCCCGGGCCACAATGTGAGAGGAGAAGTCATGGCAGCGATACTCGAATTTGACGCGTCGACAGCCAACTCCATCTCAAACGCGCTTGGCTCAAGCACCGTCCACCTCACCGACGCGTCAGCTGTTGTCGAGAGCATGAAGACGACCGGAGACCCGCTGGTCATTATTGGTCCGAGCGTCGAGCAGGCAGTAGCTGAACGGGTAACAACCCTAGCCATCACCACCAACCCGGCAGCGGGCGTGGTTTGGCTGCGCCGACGAGTCGACACGACTGTGGTACTAGACGCACTGCGGGCAGGTGCTAGCGACGTCATCGGCGATACCGATCTACCCGCACTCGTTGCAGCATCCAACCGGGTCGCGGAGAAGGCTGCCCTTCATGCTGCGGCCGCAAATCAGGGTAATGCTCACCGCGGTGCGGTTGTGACGTCGATCTACGCACCGAAGGGTGGGTGCGGCAAGACCAGCATCGCGACAAATCTCGCGACGGTTCTCAGCGGCGAAATGAACCAAAGAGTGTGCCTCTTGGATCTCGACTTGGAATCAGGTGACGTCCAACTCCTCATGGGCCTTCCGCCAGCGCGGTCCGTTCTTGACCTTCAGAATCTCACCGACTCGCTCGACGCGACAGCCTTGGCGTCGGTGATGCTCCCCCATTCGTCCGGCACTTACGTGCTCGCGGCACCCCAGAGACCTGAACAAGCGGCAGCGATCCGACCGCACTTGATTTCACGAATCGTCGGCGTTGCCTCGAAGATGTTTGATCACGTGATCATCGATTGCCCGCCCTACGCAACCGAGCATGTCCTGGCAGTTCTGGATGTCACCGACCACCTCGGACTTATTTGCACACCAGATGCAGCCAGTGTGAAGAACACCGCGATCTCGCTCGAAGTCCTCACCGAGCTGAACTTCAACGGCAGTGTGGATCTCATCGTGAATCGCGCCGGAGAGCGCGTTGGAATTAGCGGAAGTGACATTTCCGAAGCACTCGACCACGCCATCACCTGCGAGATTCCGCACTCAGTCGACATGCCGTTGGCAACGAACAGCGGGCGAATCCTGTCGGTGAGCCATCCTGCCCACGAAATCAGCATGGCTATCCGCGGGTACGCAGCATTTATCAGCCCCGTGGCACAGGAAACTGTCGCAACTGTTCCGGCCCAGCAATCGGTGGTGCGGCGGCGACGGCTGTTTGGCAGGCGAGTGGCAACGACATGAACCTCGCCGAGCGGTTACAAGAATCCAGGGCGGGCCGCACGGCCGCACCGCCCTTGCCCGACCAGCGTGCCGGCAGTGACCCCAACGCATCCAACGGGCCCGTCACAGACGCCTACGCCGAGGTCCGAACGGAAGCGCGCGCGTTCGTTGTCAAGAACCTAGGCACACGCCTAGCCGACTCCAGCCTTAGTGATGAAGACCTGCGAGCGCTGGTGACAGTCGAACTCCAAACGGCCCTGACCAAAATCGACACACCGCTGTCGGCTGAAGCGCGTGCGAGACTCATTAGCGAGATCGCCCAAGAAGTCGTGGGTCTCGGCCCGCTCGAACCGCTGCTGCGCGACCCAACAGTCACCGAGATCATGACCAGCGGCCCATACAACGTGTGGGTAGAGCGCGGCGGTAAAACGGCGCGCACAGACGTAGCGTTTGACGACGAGCCACACATCCGGCGCATTCTGGATCGGATTGTGTCGCGGATCGGACGCCGCATCGACGAGTCAAGCCCCAAGGTTGACGCGCGACTACCAGACGGTTCGCGCGTACACGCAATCATCTCGCCACTTGCCGTTGACGGCACCACGCTGACGATCCGAAAGTTCTCCGAGGACAAGTACACCGTCGACGACCTCATCTCGTTTGGCACGCTCTCCCCCGCGGCAGGTGAGTTCCTGCAGAAGGCCGTCGCAGGCAGGCTCAGCATTCTTGTCGCCGGTGGTACCGGTTCGGGCAAGACGACGACGCTGAACATGCTCAGCCAGTTCTTCTTGCCACACGAACGCATCGTGACGATCGAAGACCTCGCCGAACTCAAACTCGACCACGACCACTGGATTCGACTCGAAGGTCGACCACCCAACATCGAAGGCAAGGGCGAAGTCACGCTCAGCGCGTTGGTGAAGGAATCGTTGCGTATGCGCCCCGACCGAGTGGTCGTCGGCGAAATTCGGGACGGCAACGCAGCGATGGACATGCTCCAAGCAATGAACACCGGCCACGAAGGATCTATGGGCACTGTCCACGCAAACAGTCCACGAGACTGCTTCACTCGGATCGACGGCATGGTTGCGATCGCCGGAATGAAGATCGACCAACAAGCCGTCTACAGCCAGATTGCCTCCGCACTCGACCTGATCGTCTATCAAACCCGAATGCGCGATGGCTCCCGCGCCGTCACCCACATCGCTGAGATCACCGGGATGGAGGGGAACATCATCAGCATGCAGGACGTGTTCGTCCGCCCGCCGGACGCAGTGGGTGCATCGGTACCACTAGAACCGGCGGGTCTGATTCCAAATTGCTATCAACGAATCATTGACTCAGGTCAGACTCTGGAACGCGGCATGTTCTTGAAGAATGACGAAGTCGGATCCGCAACTCGGTGGCGGTGATCACGATGCACCCGCTGCTCCTACCCCTGAGCATCATCGCTGTTGTTGTCGCGCTCTTTGTGATCATGGCGGTGATTCTCATCCCGCAGAAAACCCCGGATCGCACCGCCGCTCTCCGCGAGATGATCGACCAGTATCGAGTCAATGACACTTCTGTCAGCGAATCACCAGACTCGGTCGTGACACGTCTACGCGCGAGTAGCTCAAACCGCACTGCCAACCTTCTTGAGAAGCGCGGCTGGAATGAACGACTCCGCGCTGGTCTCACGTCGGCGGGTATGTCAGTCAAACCAGAGGAGTTCGTGCTGCTCACCATCGGCAGCGGGCTCGGCGGCGCCATTGTGCTCTTTCTGTTGCTGCGAGCTTCCCTACCGGGAGCGATGCTCGGCCTTGTCATCGGGACCGCGATTCCGATCCTGGTTATGCGGGTCAAAGCAAGCAAGCGAGAAGCACAGTTTGTCTATGACTTGCCTGACGCACTCGGGGCAATCGCGAGCAGCCTGTCCTCAGGGGCATCGTTGGCTCAGGCATTCGACGCTGTCGCAAGCGAATCAAGTGGCGCGATGCAAGAAGAACTCCAGCGAGTCATCATCCAAAATCGGCTCGGAACCTCTGTTCCAGACGCGCTGCAAGAAACCGCAGCCAGGATGCACTGCGTAGACCTTGAGATGGTCGTGATGGCGATTCGCCTGCAGTCTTCGGTGGGTGGCAACCTCGCAACTCTGCTCAAGACCGTAGCGACCACACTTCGCGAGCGGGTGAAGATGGCCCGTCACGTTCGCGCACTGTCCGCTGAGGGCCGGATGTCGCTATGGGTTCTGATGGCACTGCCGGTGGTCGTCGGCATCTTCTCAGCACTCACGCGGCCTGAGTACTTTCAGATCTTCCTCACCACAGTCCCCGGAATGATGATGCTGGGGATCGGCAGCATCATGATGCTGCTCGGCTATCTCTGGGCACGCTCCATCGTGAATGTGGAGCTGTAGCCATGGAGACGACAACTCTGACTCTGGTGATCATCGGGATCTGCGTGATCAGCGCGATCGTGATCATCGTGGCAGCGTTTGGTTCGCCGAAGGAATCAGATGGCCGCCAAGTCCTAATGCGCGTCACACAAGAAGCCGGGCGCACTCGGATCATCGATGACCAAAGCTCTTTTCAACAACGTGTCCTCGATCCGATCTTGAGCAACCTCCAACGAGTCGGCTGGTGGCTGACCCCAGCAAGTCGCTTGAAAAAGCTCGAAGATCGCGTCGAGGCCGCTGGCTTCCCACCTGATTGGGATATCAACCGACTTGTACTGCTCAAGGTGCTGGCCGGACTGTTTGGTGCAGTTTTGGGCTTCGTCACGATGTTGCTGCTCAGCGTCGGGTTCGGCCTGTTGTTCATGCTTGTCTTCACGGTTGCCGGGTTCTATATCCCCGACTACGTACTCGACAAGATCGCTGCGAAGCGAGCTGCGGAAATGCGTCGGTCCCTTGCCGACACCGTGGACATCCTGAACTTGACGCTTGAGGCCGGCGTCGGTTTTGACGCTGCCTTGCGGATGGTTGCGCAGAATACAAATGGGCCGCTTGCCGAGGAGTTCGGTCGAGTTGTTCAAGAGATCACGATCGGCAAGTCGCGAGCTGAAGCAATGTATGCCCTCGCGGAACGAACCGGCGACGAGGACCTCCGGAGGTTCTGCCAAACCTGTGTTCAGGCCGAACGTCGAGGGACTCCATTCGGCGAGATCCTCGACATCCAGGCGGAGGAACTGCGAATCAAGCGTCAACAGTACGCCGAAGAAGCCGCACAAAAAGTGCCTGTGAAGATCCTCTTCCCGATGATGGTGCTGGTTCTCCCAGTGTTGATGCTGGTAGTGATGGGCCCCGGCGTGGTCATGATCATGGAAAGTGGCGTCGGCATGGTTCTGCAGTCCAGCTTGAATGTGCCGCCGCTCGTCGCAGCGTTGGTTGGCGGTGGGTAGCGATGAGCAACCACCGCGGCTCGAAGCGACCAGTCCCCCGACGCAGACTCGCGGCGGCGGTCAAGCAGCGCATCGATCTCTTCCGCCTTCGCGGCGACCGCGGTGCCGTCGCGGTAATGGCATCGATCATGTTTGTCCCGATCGTTCTCGGGTCTGCGGCAATTGGCGTCGACATGTCGAACTGGTACTACCTCGGCCAACGACTTCAAGTTGCCGCCGATGCCGCAGCGCTTGCTGGATCGGTGTACATGCCGAGCGACTTCGACGCCGCCACCGAACACGCCCGCAAAGTCTCAACCCAGAACGGCTTTACGCATGACCCGTCGAATCCCGTTGAGGCTGAACGTGTCAACGTTCTCCCCGAGACTGGCGAGAAGGCCTCTGAACTTCGCGTGACGGTAACGGCAGCAACAAAGAACTTCTTCGGTTGGGCCATCGGCGAAAGCTCCCAAACCATGACTCGCACTGCTGTCGCTGAATACCGCGGGCCGGTTCTTATGGGCAGCCCGTGCAACCTCTTCGGCAACGAACCGAATGGTTCAGTCACGTCTCAGTCATCGACCACACCAATCGTGACACGGGCGGACTACGCCTCTGCTGCATCGGATCCCGGTTGCAGCACGACCCCCCAACTATGGGCAAATGTCGGCGGTAGGGGAGCCGACAAGGTGTGGGGGGACAGGTACTCGGCACGGGGATGCGCTGGCGGCGAGACCAACTGCACTGGCAGCACAAACAACGAGTACAACCCGCTCGGACACTTCTACAAATTGAGTGTCAAGGAGCCCGTCACCTCGATTTCCGTGCAGATCTACGATCCCGTGATGGTCGACGTCACGGCAAGCTCGCAATGCGATTCAACGTCACTACCCAACCCATGGAGTACCAACAATCCAAACCCCTTCACTCAGGAGACCGGCGATGCCGCAGCGAGGTATACGCGCGGCGCCACGGCGTACTGCCCAGGCGATCAGATGTACGGCGGTTCCGCTGGAACCGGCACAATCACCACCTTTGCTATCCGCGATCCTCAGTCAAGCGGGAGCCCGCTGAACGCTCCCGTCCGCGCTGGATGTACCCAGCAATACCGCGGTTGGGATGCGGACAGCAACGTATCGAACTACCTCACGACAAGGCTCACGAGCTCTAATGGCGCCTACGAGGTCGATCTCGCGCGCGGCTTCCGCCAGTGGTCACAACTCTGCACAATCAACAATCCCGTAGTCGGTGATTACTACATTCAGGTGCGCACGAACCTGCCCTCTGGTGCCACAAGTCAGACCGCACTCAACTCAACGACGAACGACACTCTCAA
>JBAYVO010000050.1:0-11724 GCA_041674545.1 Candidatus Nanopelagicales bacterium
GTGACGTCCAACCACAAATCAGAAGGGCTATCGATGCACCAACATTCCGATGATCAAGAACCGAACGTTACCGAGCTCGCAGCACAGCAGGAAGGGAGCCAGGCGAACCCTGCCAGGCGCGCGGTTCTCGCAGTCGGCGTTGCCGGTGTTGCTGGGGTCGCGCTGGCAGCTTGCGGCTCTGGCAGCAGTTCGACTTCGTCTGCGAGTGCCGCCGCCTCGTCACCCAATGCAGGTACACCCACCACTGCTCCCAGTGTGAGCGGCACTGTCCTGGTAGCGACATCGGAGGTTCCCGTGGGCGGCGCGAAGCTCGCGAAGGCTGACGGAACGACCTGGTTGGTCGCGCAGCCCACGGCAGGCGAGTTTGTTTGTCACAGTGGAATCTGCACGCACGAGGGCTGCCCGTTGACCCAGGTCGTCAACGACGAAGGAATCTGCAATTGCCATGGCAGCCGGTTCGATGCCAATAACGGCGCTGTGTTGCAAGGACCCGCGACGAAGCCACTGCCCAAGCAGTCGATTCAGGTTTCCGGCACGAATGTCGTTCTGGGTTAGCTCGTCATCAAGTTGGGGAAGGCCGCGATACTGCCTTGATTGCGTCGCACGTTGCGATGGTGCGTAGGCGATTGCCACGCGGTGTCAGGTGAACGCGGTCCCCAGCGAGCAATCCGCTTCGCCCGCGGACCATTCCTGCCCAATCAACCACACTCAAGCGGTTGTGGCGACGATCTAAGGTGGCGAACGTTCGATTGACCCGGTGGTAGCCGCCCGGGCGAACAACATTGATCCAAATCACGTGCCGTTTGGGTCCGGCCATGCGCATCACTTTTGACACGTTGCGTCGAGTCGCCAAGGTGTTCGCGGCGTCGTTAGTTCCGAGCGCCACGACCCAGATGTTCGCGCGCCTCGCGGTGTTGCTCCGAAGACGGCGGATTCCCTCAGCCGTGTAGCGGCTCACGCGAGCATCGATATGCACTGAGCGAACATGCCTGCGGAGTTTGGAGCTCAGTTGCGACTTGATGCCCACAGTCAGGGAGTCGCCGACGATGAAGGCTCGGGGGGCAGGGACTTTACTGGTCTGGCCGGCCTGGTCGACTGTTGCAGCCACAGGCGACGCGGCGATGTGAGGCACGCTTGTCGCACCCAAAATGACTGTCACGCCGACAGTGCTGGCCTGCTGTACGGCACGTCGAGTCACGCCGAGCGGTTTGGTCATCAAGGGCACCGAAGGTTCTGTAGGACGTGACACGCGGTCACCTGGTCGGGCATTAAGGGTAACTGTCGACGAATCGTTAGGGTGAGGGCGTGACGCATCCGGCAAGCTATCGCCCTGAACCGGGCAGTATCCCGGAGTCGTCGGGCGTCTACCGATTCAAAGATCAAGACGATGTTGTGATCTACGTGGGCAAGGCACTCAATCTAAGAAGTCGACTCAATAGCTACTTCGCTGACCTCGCCACCCTGCATCCCCGGACCTACGCGATGGTGAACTCGGCTGCCAAAGTTGATTGGGTCACTGTCAACAACGAGGTTGAGGCGCTACAGGTCGAGTACTCGTGGATCAAGGAGTATGACCCCCGCTTCAACGTGCGGTACCGCGACGACAAAAGCTATCCGTATCTCGCGGTGACGATGAATGAGGAGTTTCCGCGGGTGCAGGTCATGCGTGGCGCGAAGAAGCCGGGCATCAAGTACTTCGGTCCCTACGCGCACGCCTGGGCGATCCGGGAAACTGTCGATCAACTCCTCCGGGTCTTCCCGATGCGAAGTTGCTCAAAGGGAGTCTTCCTGCGCCATCAGCGGATGGCGCGGACGTGCCTGTTGGGCGATATCGGTAGATGTGCAGCGCCGTGTGTCGGGCGAGTCGACGAAGCAGCGCATCGGCAAATCGCCGAAGAACTGTGCAGGTTCCTCGGCGGCAGGACGGAGAAGTTCGTTCGGGAGATCGAACGCGCGATGGGCGATGCTGCTGCCAAGCAGGACTATGAAACCGCGGCGCGCCTGCGTGACGATCTCGCGGCACTGAGGCGTGCGCTTGCGCGAAGTGCAGTGGTCTTGCCGGATGACACCGATGCCGATGTCATTGGCATGTTTGCCGATGAACTAGAAGTCTCCCTTCAGGTCTTTCACATCAGGGGTGGTCGGGTCACGGGGCAACGTAGTTTCATCGTGGAGCGGACCATCGATGGCGGCGAGGATGAACTCGTAGAGCAGTTCATTACCCAGCTCTACGGCGACCAGGGCGTTGATCAGGGCAATGAAGGTGACCAAAGCAATGAACAGGAGCGGTCCGTGGTGCCGCAGAACGTGATCGTCTCGCATCTGCCGCCAAACACTGATGTGTTGGCCGAATGGCTGAGTGTGTTGCGGCAAGGCAGGGTTCGAATAGCTGTACCAGTCCGAGGTGCGAAGCGTGACTTGTTGGCAACAGTTCAACAGAACGCGCAGGAGAGCCTCACGATTCACAAGTTGCGGCGAGCCGGTGACCTCACAGTGCGCAGCCAGGCCATGCAGCAATTGCAGGACTACTTGGGGCTTGCAGACGCTCCTCTGAGAATCGAGTGCATTGACATTTCGGGGCACCAGGGCACAAACCTGACTGCCTCAATTGTGGTCTTTGAGGACGCGGCCGCAGCTAAATCGGAGTACCGCAAGTACGCAATTGCCGACTACCAAGATGACCTTGCGTCGATGCGTGAGGCGGTGACGCGCCGCTTTGCCCGGCTCGCTCCGGGTGGTTCTGGAGATGACGAGGTGAGTCGCAGGCGCTACCGGCCGGGCCTACTAGTGGTTGACGGCGGAGAGCCCCAAGTGAACGCGGCTGCTGAAGCACTGGCCGACCTCGGAATCGATTTCATCGCCGTATGTGGACTGGCTAAGCGCCTGGAAGAAGTGTGGTTGCCTGGCGATCGCGATCCAGTGATTCTGCCGCGGCGAAGTGAAGGTCTGTACTTGCTTCAACGCGTTCGCGATGAGGCGCACCGGTTCGCGGTCGCCTACCACCGGCAACGGCGGGCGAAAGCGGCCAAAGCGAGCGTGCTCGACGAAATCCCCGGACTTGGCCCGACCCGCCGCAAGGCGCTGCTCAAGGAGTTCGGATCCGTCAAGCGGATTCGGCACGCCTCCGTCGAAGAGGTTGCCGCTGTGCCCGGGATCGGACAGAAGCTCGCAAAGATCGTTGTTGACGCCTTGGCGGCCGATCACCACAATGGCGGCGTCAACGTCACAACGGGTGAATTGTTAGGGGATGCTGACAGCAATGAACGCACAGCCGATTGAAATTGCTTTGGTGACCGGTATGTCCGGCGCCGGTCGATCCACTGCCGCTCGGGCCCTTGAAGACCTGGGTTGGTTCGTCGTTGACAACCTTCCGCCGCAACTGCTCGACGACCTCGTCGATTCAGTCGTCGACGAAGGCACAACGAATCGCCTCGCGGTGGTGATCGACGTCCGCGGTGGTAGTCGATTTGATGGCCTCGAGCGAGAGGTCGACAGGCTGCGTGAGTCTGGCAACAACGTGCGGGTTCTCTTCCTGGAAGCAACGAACGAGACGCTGGTTCGGCGGTTCGAATCGAATCGTCGGCCCCACCCGCTGCAGGGTGGTGGACGAGTTCTTGATGGACTCGAGAAGGAACGAGCTGCGCTGGCGAACCTCCGGGGCGGGGCGGATCTCGTCGTCGACACGTCTTCGTTGAATGTGCATGACCTGCGCCGGAAGATTGAGGCTGCCTTCAATCTGGAAGACGGTGTGAAGCTGCGCGCAACCGTGATGTCGTTTGGCTTCAAGTACGGCATCCCTGTCGACGCGGACCTCGTCGCCGATATGCGGTTCTTGCCCAATCCATTCTGGGTCCCTGAGTTGCGCGAGCACACGGGCCAAGATGGCGATGTCAGCGACTACGTGACCAAACACCCCGAGGCGCGAGAGTTTCTCGACAAGTACACCGAACTCCTCAACCTCGTCGCAGACGGATACCTGCGCGAAGGAAAGCAATACGTCACCATCGCGATTGGCTGCACCGGCGGCAAGCACCGCAGCGTGGCGATGACGGAGCACCTCGCTGCGCGACTAGTCAAAGAAGGTATGGAGACCCTCGTTGTGCACCGCGATCTCGGACGGGAATGACGATGGGTGACAAAGACATCGGGTTCCCGCCGCGGATGGCTGGGCGAGGTCAAGTTGCTGGGCGGACGGTGGGGCACCATGGCCCCGCCGTGGTCGCACTCGGTGGAGGACACGGTCTATCAATGTCGCTGAAGGCGTTGCGGCGGCTGACCGACGACGTGACCGCGATCGTTGGCGTTGCGGATGACGGCGGTTCAAGCGGTCGGATTCGTAGCGAACTCGGATTGCCGCCGCCAGGTGACCTTCGGATGGCGTTAGCTGCGTTGTGTGGTGACGACGCATGGGGTCGAACCTGGTCGCAGGTGATGCAACATCGGTTTGCCGGCGACGGCGAAATGGCGGGCCACGCCACGGGAAACTTGCTCATTGCTGCGCTCTGGGAAGAAACCGGAAATCTCGTTGCGGGACTTGACTGGGTCGCAGCCCTGCTTGGGGCGCACGGTCGGGTGCTGCCGGTGGCGACGGTTCCTCTCAACATCGTGGCAGACGTTCGTGGCGCGGATCCGGCCGCGCCTGACGCCATCACCACGGTGGTTGGCCAGGTTGAGCTCGAACACAGCTCCGGGTCGGTCGTCGAGTTGAAGGTGGAGCCGGAGAACCCGCCTGCATGTCCCGAGGCGGTTGCTGCGATCACCAATGCGGAGTCCATCGTTTTGGGCCCGGGTAGTTGGTACACCAGCGTCTTGCCACACCTACTTGTGCCGGGAGTGCGCCGGGCTCTAGCGCAGGCTCGTGCACCGCGAATCCTTGTTCTCAACCTTGACGGCCGCAATGCGACGCCGGGCGCTGGGGTGGGCAGCATCCAAGACTTCACCAGCGCCGAGTACCTGACGGTCTGGCATGAGTTGTTTCCCGAAGTCGGGCTGGACTACGTGCTCGCTGATCCGCGCTGTGTCGACGACATCGATGAACTCGAGGTCGCTTGCAAGGAGGTGGGCGCTGAACTCGTTCTCGAACGTGTGTCCGTAGCCCAAAGTGGGTCAAAGGGGACAACTCCACGTCACGATACGCATCTTTTGGCAGCCGCCCTCGGGAACCTGCTTCCTCGTGGCAATATCTAGTCCATGGCCATGACCTCCGCTGTGAAAGACGAGCTCAGTCGTTTCGAAGTTACGAAGACCTGCTGCCGCAAGGCTGAGGTCTCCACAATGCTGCGCTTCGGCGGTGGTCTCCACATCGTCAGCGGAAAGATTGTGATCGAGGCCGAATTGGATACGGGCTCCGCCGCGAGGCGTTTGCGAGCCAACATCAAAGAGGTCTACAACCACGATGCGGAACTTGCCGTTGTGCATCCCGGCGGCCTACGAAAGGGCAACCGATACCTCGTCCGGGTGGAGGCAGGCGGCGAACAGTTGGCTCGACAAACCGGGCTCGTCGATGGCTCGGGTCGGCCAGTTCGGGGTCTACCACCACAGGTCGTGACCGGTGGAATGTGCGATATCGAAGCCGCCTGGCGTGGTGCGTTCCTCGCCCACGGCTCACTCACGGAACCTGGTCGGTCCTCTTCCCTTGAGGTTACGTGTCCCGGGCCGGAAGCTGCGCTGGCTCTCGTAGGAGCTGCCCGGCGCATGAGCATGGCGTCGAAGTCGCGGGAAGTCCGCGGTGTCGACCGAGTCGTTATCCGGGATGGCGACACGATCAGTGCGCTGCTGACACGACTCGGTGCACATGAGTCCGTACTGGCGTGGGAAGAACGTCGGATGCGTCGCGAGGTCAAGGCCTCCGCCCACCGGCTTGCCAATTTTGATGACGCGAACCTGCGTCGATCTGCTCGTGCGGCTGTCGCGGCAGGTGCACGGGTAGAACGAGCACTCGAGATTCTTGGCGACGATGTTCCTGATCACCTCAAAGAGGCGGGGACACTGCGGGTGCAACACAAACAGGCGAGCTTGGAAGAGCTAGGTGCGTTAGCAGATCCGCCGATGACGAAGGACGCAATTGCTGGTCGAATTCGTCGACTGCTCGCGATGGCTGACAAGAAGGCTCGCGACAACGGGATTCCTGATACCGAAGCGGCGTTGACGCCGGAGATGCTCGCTCCCTAGAGTTGATCTGCGAACTCAACTTTGGCCCTGACACGGTGTAGGGCTCCAAAGCGTTTGATCGGTACCGGGTAGGGTCGGCGTTGAACATTGCTGCCGCAGCTGTCGATGAGATATCCAGGAGTGACACGTGACGATCAAGGTTGGAATCAACGGATTTGGCCGTATTGGCCGCAACTTCTACCGGGCAGTCGCCGCGAACGGCGCCGACATCCAGGTCGTCGCGGTCAACGACCTCACAGACACCGCAACGCTTGCCCATCTGCTGAAGTACGACAGCATCCTTGGCCGCTTCTCAGGCGACGTCACAGCGACCGAAAACTCGATCGTTGTGAACGGTACCGAGATCGCAGTGCTTGCCGAACGCAATCCGGCCGACTTGGATTGGAACAAGTACGGCGTCGACATAGTGCTTGAGTCGACTGGCTTCTTTACCAAGGCTGAAGCAGCGAAGGCCCATGTCGGCGGTAGCGTCAAGAAGGTTGTTATCTCTGCTCCGGCATCTGACGAAGACGTCACAATCGTGATGGGTGTGAACCAAGAGAAGTACAACCCCGAGACGGACGTTGTCATCTCGAACGCGTCATGCACGACAAACTGCCTGGCCCCAATGGCGAAGGTTCTCAACGACACATTTGGTATTGAGCGCGGTCTGATGACTACGATTCACGCCTACACCGGCGATGAACGTCTCCATGATGCACCGCATAGCGACCTTCGTCGCGCACGAGCAGCAGCGCTGTCAATCATTCCCGCGTCGACCGGTGCGGCAAAGGCAATCGGTGTTGTGTTGCCGGAGTTGAAGGGCAAGCTCGACGGATATGCCATGCGGGTACCGGTGCCAACAGGTTCGGCGACAGACCTCACCGTGGAACTGCGGACCGCCGCATCCATCGACGACATCAATGCCGCAATGAAAGCCGCTGCAGATGGGCCGCTCAAGGGCATCCTCGAGTACAGCGTTGCTCCTATTGTCTCGGCCGACATCGTGACGGATCCGGCGTCATGCATCTTCGACTCCCCGTTGACAAAGGTCAACGGCAACATGGCGAAGGTCCTCGGCTGGTACGACAATGAGTGGGGCTACTCGACCCGCCTCGTTGACCTCATCACGTTCGTCGGTGATCGTCTGTGAGTCCTGTCGTCTCGCTGACCGATCTAGCGGTGGGCGGGCGCACAGTACTGCTTCGAGCGGACTTCAACGTCCCGCTCGATACCGATGCACATGGTGTCCGGGTCATTACTGACGATGGTCGGATTCGCGCCGCGTTGCCGACGATTGAATCGTTGACTTCCCAAGGTGCGAAGGTGGTCATTCTGGCTCACCTCGGCCGTCCAAAGGGCGTGCCGGTTGAGGAGTTGTCGCTGCGCCCAGTTGCGACCCGTTTGGCCGAACTGCTTGGCCATCCGGTCGCAATGGCCGCTGATGTGTGTTCCGACTCTGCCAAAGCGGTAGTGGCGGGTCTAGCACCCGGTGAAGTCGCGATGCTGGAGAACGTGCGATTCGATCCACGTGAAACCAGTAAAGACGTGGGGGAGCGGACCGCGTTGGCGTCGCACTGGGCTGCCCTCGGCGACTGCTTCGTCTCGGATGGATTTGGCGTCGTTCATCGTGAACAAGCGAGCGTCACGGAATTGCCGCAACTTGTACCCCATGCCGCCGGATTGTTAGTGGCTCGTGAGGCCGAGGTCTTTACAAACCTCATCACGGAGCCACAACGGCCCTACACCGTCGTGCTCGGCGGATCCAAAGTTTCAGACAAGCTCGGAGTAATTGCAAACCTCATCACCAAAGTCGATCGGCTGTTGATCGGCGGTGGCATGTGTTTCACGTTTCTGGTTGCACAAGGCCATGCTGTGGGTTCGTCGCTAGTTGAAGAGGACCAGGTTGACACGGTACGAGGGTTCTTGGCAGACGCCGCCGAGCGCGGCGTCGATCTTGTCCTGCCCACGGATCTTGTCATCGCTGATGCATTTGCTTCGGACGCGAACACAAACGTTGTGACTGTCGGGCAAGGGGTTCCCGACGGATGGATGGGCTTGGACATTGGCCCGGCATCTGCCGCGAACTTCGCCCGTCTCGTTGAAGATTCCGCAACCGTGGTCTGGAACGGGCCGATGGGCGTCTTCGAGATGGCCGCATTTGCGGCTGGAACGCAAGCAGTTGGCGAAGCACTTACGCGAGTTGAAGGAATGTCTGTTGTCGGTGGGGGCGATTCCGCGGCAGCAGTTCGTCTGCTAGGGATCGATGAAGCCGCGATCAGCCACATCTCAACGGGTGGCGGAGCAAGCCTTGAGTTCCTGGAAGGCCGTACGCTGCCAGGGTTAGCCGTACTAGCAAAGAGTTGAGGACTGAGACGACCTGATGACCGAACCTGCACGCCTGCCAATGATGGCTGGCAACTGGAAGATGAACCTCAACCACTTCGAAGCGATTGCGCTCGTTCAAAAGCTTGCGTTCGCGCTGAAGAACGACGACTACGACGCGTGCGAAGTTGCGGTGCTGCCGCCGTTCACCGACATCCGCTCTGTGCAGACGTTGATCGACGGCGACAAGCTGAAGATCAAGTACGGCGCCCAGGATCTATCTGCGCATGATGCGGGCGCCTTCACTGGTGAAATCTCCGGTGCGATGTTGGCGAAGCTCGGATGTACCTACGTCACTGTTGGACACTCCGAACGTCGTCAGCACCACCACGAAGACAACGTCATCGTGAATCAGAAGGTCCAGGTGGCATACCGCAGCAAGCTCACTCCAATCGTGTGCATGGGAGAGCCACTCGAAATTCGTCGTGAAGGTGGCCAGGTTGGATTTACCATCGGGCAACTCGACGAAGCCCTCGCCGGACTTTCCGAAGAGAAGGCCGCGAGCATCGTCATCGCCTACGAGCCGGTCTGGGCTATCGGTACCGGTGAAGTAGCGACACCAGAAGACGCACAAGAGGTGTGTGGTGCCATCCGCGCGCGACTCGCGGAGCTCTACAGTCCATCCATCGCCGCAGGAATTCGTGTGCTTTACGGTGGCTCGGTCAAGGCCGGAAACGTTGCCGGACTCATGGACATGCCCGACGTCGATGGTGGACTAGTCGGGGGCGCTAGCATTGATCCCGATGAATTTGTTGCGCTCGTCCGGTACCGTTTGCACGCAGTTGCGTAACACGCGGGCAATGATCGCGTCGCAACAAGAAGACTTCGAGGAGTAGAAATGGCCATCGCACTAGAGATCCTGCTGGTTGTCACCAGCATCCTGCTAATTACCTTTGTCCTTTTGCACAAAGGTAAGGGCGGCGGACTCTCGGATATGTTCGGCGGTGGGGTAACGTCGTCGGTGGGCGGTTCGAGCGTTGCAGAACGCAACCTGGACCGGATCACAGTAGTCATTGCATTGATCTGGGGCGCGACGGTTATCGGCCTCGGATTCATCGTCAAAGGCGGTTAGGAGACATAGTGGCTGGTGGCAGCGCAATTCGCGGGAGCCGAGTCGGGGCCGGGCCCATGGGCGAGGCGGAACGAGGCGAACCAGCACCACGCTCTTTCGTTTCCTACTGGTGTGCCAATGGGCATGAATCGACGCCGAGCTTCGCCGTCGATGTAGCAGCGCCGGAAGAATGGGACTGTCCCCGCTGTGGCTGGCCGGCCGGTACCGACAAAGAGAACCCGCCAGCGCCTCCCAAGATCGAGCCCTACAAGACTCACTTGGCCTATGTCAAAGAACGCCGCAACGACAGTGACGGCGGGGACATTTTGCAAGAAGCCCTAGACCGCCACCGCGCCTCCGAGTAGGGACGCGAGGCGATTAGCTTCGTCTGGCGGCGTTGTCAGTCCACTTGCGTACCTTCGTACGCGGCGTGGGCTTCCGCCTTGCCATACGGAGCTACTCGCCTCGCTTTCGCATCGGATCTAATTTCGCACTGGATCTATTTGTCTGGCGGCGTCTTGGTCGCAAAGGACTAGCGAGCGGGTGATGCCGCGGGCCGCACCGGCGGGAGCTTCCTTCGGGGAGAGTCCGGAGGTCGCCAATTTGATTGCGTCGGCCTTTCCGGCACCTGATGCTATGAGCCATACCTCGCGGGAGGACTGGATAGTCGCCATATTGAAGGTTGTCCTGGTCGGTGGTGGTTTGGGAGAGTTGCGCACCGATACGCACGCCGCAGCGGAGAACTGTTCCTCGCGACCCGGGAACAGCGATGCGACGTGTGCGTCCTCGCCGATCCCTAGCAGGCTGACATCGAAGATCGGGGTCTCGCCGCCGAAGGCTTCGGCGAGTTCTGTTGCGTAGCCTGCGGCAGCCGCATCGACGTCGTCGCCGTACTCCTCGCTGAGGCGGGGCATGTAGTGGATCTTCTCGGGGAGTGCTGGAATGTGGTCGAGCAGGGCAGCGCGGGCGCCCGTTTCATTCCGTTCCGGATCGCCTTCGGGCAAGAATCGTTCATCTGACCACCAGAAGTCCACGCGCGCCCAGTCGATGGCCGATGACCCGGGATCGGCGAGCGTTGCTGCCAGGGCTGAAGTGCCGCCGCGACCGCCCGTAAGCGAGATGTGCGCGACGCCACGTGCGGTCTGCGCATCGGTAATTGCGGTAACCAGACGTGCGCCGATTGCTGCTGCGAGCGTGTCGTGGTCTGGGTAGGTGAATACTTCTTGATCACTAGTCACTTTGAAGCCCTTCGTTTCGTCTTAGATGCGGTAGTCGATTCAGCGGTGGACACGACCGAGCCTTTGCCTGCCGCCTTGCGTCTGTTTGGCTTTGTGGCAGGCGAGCGCTTTGCGACTGGCTTTACGCCAGCGGTTGAGGCGGGCGTTGCCGCAACCTTTGATGAACGGACAGGAGGTTTGGCGGAGCGACTCTTGCGCGCTGGTTCACCGAGTCCTTTCGCGAGCTCTGCGATGGTCTCTGCGTAGATCTCGTCTGCGTCGAGGCGCCTAAGTTCTTCGCTGACGAGCTCACGCAGTTCTCTGCGCGGTAGTGGGGCCTTACGTGAGAGACCATGAGTCCGGGTGAGCTCAGCCGTTCGACCGTCGTGGCGACTGAGCCCGATGTCGCCGTTCTTGGTCTTCAGGACGACGCCGGTAATACCTGGGCCGCGGGTGTTCTTGACGATGGCGGGAACCTTCAAACGTGCCTGCAACCACGCCGCGAGGAGCGTCGCGCTCGGGTTGTTACGTTCACCAGAGACGGTCGCTGCGATGATTTGCTCATGAGGCTCGTCGAGGGCAGTTGCGAGTACGGAACGCCAAGGGGTGGTCCTGGTCCAGGCGAGGTCGGTGTCGCCTGGGTGGTACGACATGGTTCGTCCGGCCAAGTCAGCGAGTGGTCGACGTGACGTCGAGGCGTCGGTGATGCGTCGGTTTGCCATCCGGCCGACTTCATCGTCCGCGGGAACTGTTGGTGCGTCGGCTGGCCACCAGACGACTACTGGGGTGTCTGGCAGTAGCAGCGGCAGCACAACGGACGCTTGCTGGCGGGCGAGTGGTCCCTTAAGCCTCAACTTGACGGTTTCCCCGGGACCTTCGCGGTCTCCGACCCAAACCTCAGCGTCAAGTTGAGGTTTACCA
>JBAYVO010000051.1:0-11670 GCA_041674545.1 Candidatus Nanopelagicales bacterium
CTGAGTGTGCCCCCGGTGCCAGAAGGATTTGACGTCGCGACCGACGCGAATCGACTCAGTGAGGTTGAGGTATCAGTTCCGACGAATTCCAGGAGTCCCCATGAGGTCCGGCTCTCGGGAACAGCGAGCGCGATCCGCCTGCACTGATGCGTCGGCGTGTCCGCCGTCAGGGTAGGTGTGGCCACCCGTACCTAAAAGATTCGGGTACACCCAATGGCGACGACGTTGATCGTGGGAATACCGTCTCCCTATGACGACAACGCCAGATGCCGCGCCCGCCCCCGCCCCTACGACCAGTGCTGTGACTGTTCGCAACGCCGTGAAGGTTTACGGTGAAGGCGACACCCGCGTGACCGCGCTCGACAACGTCAGCGTGGGATTTCCCAGCGGAAAGCTCACCGCGATCATGGGACCGTCTGGTTCAGGAAAGTCGACCCTGATGCACTGCGCAGCCGGGCTGGATTCATTGACTTCCGGCGAGGTCTACATCGGCGACGTAGAGCTCGGCGCGCTGTCGGATAAGGCGTTGACGCTCTTACGCCGTGAGCGTGTGGGGTTCGTCTTTCAGTCTTTCAATCTGGTTCCGACGTTGTCGGCGATCGAGAACATCGTGTTACCACTGAGCCTGGCGGGCAAGAAGCCCGATCAGGCATGGCTCGACCAAGTGGTTTCGACCGTTCGGCTCGGCGACCGCCTCAAGCATCGCCCGTCCGAGCTCTCCGGGGGTCAGCAGCAACGCGTCGCCGTCGCCCGTGCGCTTGTCGCTCGACCCAACGTGATCTTTGCTGATGAGCCCACGGGCAACTTGGACTCTGTGAGTGGCGCAGAGGTGCTCACGTTCCTGCAATCAGCAACCCGCGACTTCGGTCAAACCATCGTCATGGTCACCCACGACCCATCGGCCGCGAGCTACGCGGATTCGGTGCTGTTCCTCAAGGACGGTTCCATCGTCGACCAGATCGACAATCCGACGGTCGAGGCCGTCATTGACCGCACCAAGAACCTGGAGGGGTGAGACCGGTGCTCCGGATTGTCTTTCGCTCGATGGCGTCGCACAAGCGGCGCCTCATCGGCACGTCTTCGGCGATCATTTTGGGTGTCGCGTTCTTGGCTGGCACCCTCCTGCTCGGCGACACGATGCGCGCCTCGTTCAGCACGGCATTCGCCCAAGCGAACGCTGGGCTCAGTGTGGTCGTTCAAGGGTCCACGTCAGTCGCGACCGCGGCCGGTGAGCAGCGTGCACCGGTGCCTGAATCCGTCGTCCCCGAGGTCACCAAGGTTGATGGCGTTGAGGTTGCGGTTCCCACGATTGACGGGGCCGGACAGATCGTCGGAAGTAACGGCAAACCGATCGGCGGGCAAGGTCCGCCGACGTTTGCGCAAAGTTGGATCGACGACCCTGAGCTCACGACCGCACGAATCACCAGTGGTGTAGCCCCGGCAGCGCCGGGCGAGGTCGTCATCAACGAAGGCGCTGCGACCGTGGGAAACCTCAAGGTCGGGGACAAGACGACAGTGCTTGTGCCGCAGTCCGTGCCAGTGACGATTGTGGGCATCGCGTCATTCGGTGTGCTCGATTCTTCGACAGGGCCGACGTTCGCTGCGTTTACCTTTGACGAGGCACAGAAGCTCTTCGGAACACCAGGGAACGTCTCGACGATCCTCATTCAAGGTGCCTCGGATGTCACTGAGGACGAACTTGTGAGCAGGATTTCTCCGCTGCTTCCCAGCGGAGTCGAAGCGATCACAGGTGCGCAACTCACCGCGAACCAAGAGGAGTCAATCCAGCAAGACTTCCTAGGGTTCTTTGAGACCTTCCTGCTGGTATTCGCTGGTGTCGCCTTGGTCGTCGCAACCTTCAGTATCTACAACACGTTCTCGGTGATCGTCGCGCAGCGGGCTCGCGAATCCGCGCTCTTACGGGCAATCGGCGCTTCACGTTCTCAGGTGCTTCGTTCGATCACCGTTGAAGCACTCTTCATCGGGGTGATTGCGTCGGCAATCGGCGTCGTCCTGGGTGGCTTCGTTGCCGCCGGGTTGATCGCCGCGCTTGGTGCTGGTGGCCTCGCATTGCCGAACAGTGGGCTCGTTGTGGAATCCAGTTCGGTGGTGTGGTCAGTCATCATCGGCATCGTCGTCACGGTGGTCGCAAGTATCGCGCCCGCTGTTCGGGCTTCTCGCGTTCCACCGCTCGCGGCGCTGCGGGAGACCGATGCTGACACCTCAGCCAGTTCACGCAAACGGCAGATATTTGGCTTCGCGTTGCTGGTGATTGGTCTCGCGCTCGTTGCGTCTCCGTTGTTCGCCAAGGGTGACGATGTCCTGGCGCGGGCTGGCCTCGGCGCGGTGGCCACCTTCATCGGCTTCATCGTGGTGGGACCCGTCGTGGTGGGCTTGGCCTGCCGGGTCATCGGTTGGCCGATCGCGGCTTTACGTGGAGTGTCGGGTCAAATGGCACGCGGCAACTCCGTTCGAAATCCCAAGCGAACGGCAAACACTGCCACGGCACTGATGATCGGAGTCTGCATCGTCACGCTCATCACGGTGTTTGGCGCCTCGATTAAGGCGTCTGTGGAACAAGGCGTCGCTGGCTCGATCAAGGGTGAACTGATCTTCAGTAGCGATAACTTCAGCGGCACTGGGTACAGCCCTGAGATGACGGTGGAACTCGATGCGTTATCAGAGGTCGAGGTGGCTGTTGGGTTTGGTCAGGGTGCCGTGCTCACCGAATCTGGTCAGCAGGCAGTTGAGGTCGCAGACGTTGCAGGGTTGCCGCAGGTTATTGATGTGACCGCAGCACAGGGCTCACTCACCGACCTTGGTGCAGATCAAATCGTCATTAGCGAAACCGCGGCCACGGACAACGGCTGGAAGATGGGTTCAAAAGTCCCGATGACGACGTCGAGCGGGAAGGTCGTGGAGCCAACGGTGGGTGCGATCATCGAGCCATCAGACTTCCTGCAAGATGTGATTGTGCCGCGTGCTTTGTGGGACACGTGGGTGCCGCAATCAGGCAACATCCTCGTTCTCGTCGCGCTTGCACCCGGGGTGAGTGTCGCCGATGCGCAGGCGCCTGTGGATGCGGTCGGCGCAAAGTTTGGCGCAGGTGATGCCCTCGACAAGGAAGAGTACGTTCAGCAGGCGGCCGGTCAGATTGATCAGCTCCTGAACATCGTCTACGTCTTGTTGATCCTTGCGATCATCATTGCGTTGATGGGTATCTCGAATACGTTGTCGCTATCGGTGTTCGAGCGGACCCGCGAGTTGGGCTTGCTGCGCGCAGTCGGTCAAACCAGGCCACAGACCCGCTCGATGGTGCGGTGGGAGTCGGTGATCATTGCAGTGTTTGGCACCTTGGGCGGCTTGATCCTTGGCGCGCTGCTTGGGTGGGCAATGTTGACAGCGATCTCGGCGCAAGAATCGTTCGCGGTGTTTGCGCTGCCTTACGGGCAGCTTGTCGTGATTGCGGTCGTCGGTGCTCTTGCAGGTGTTCTGGCTGGACTACGACCGGCGTTTAGGGCATCGAAGCTGAACATCTTGGCAGCGATCTCCCAGTCATAGTGCAAATGAGCGTGCCTGCAGAGGCGTAGACGTCGTGGGCCCCGAGAGCACCAATGCGGGGCCCACAACCATGTCCACCCGTCTCCACTGAGCAGCGAAGGGTGATGAGGTTGCTGTTTCGTCGACGCCAATCGCGGTATGTTCGATCAACGTTGCCATCATGCGGCACCTACTCAAGGGAGACACGGACGTGGATAAGGGCTTGCTCGCTGTACTGAACGATTCAGAACGCCTCCTCGTGGCCGACACTGAGGCTGCTGCGCTTGCAACGCTCGATGAGGATGCGACCGTTGCCCTGCACGATCGAATTCGTAGGGCGCGGAATAAGTACGTCGGGCAGTACCGGCGCCAAGCCAGTGCGCGCGTTTCGCAAAAGGGTGGGCGAGGCGTGGCACGGCCCAAGAACAAGCGGGCCTCAGACAAGGCCGAGGTCTTTGAAGAAGCTCTTGCGCGCGTCAGCCGTCGCCTTGGTGTGCTCGCAGCAGCGAGCGCGCGTGAGTTGAAGGCGCAGCGACTCGAAGCTGCCCGCGCAGCGAAGGCAGGCCAACCAGTCGAAGTCGTCAAGAAGTCTGCCTCGAAGAAGTCGACGGCGAAGGACCCGGCGAAGAAGGCAACCGCGAAGCGTGGATCAAAGAGAACCCCCGGAAAGTCGAAGCTGCGGACACCGGCGAGTGAGAAGAACCGTGCGGGAACCAAGGCGCTTGGTGCAAAGCGGCAAGCAAAGCGCGACAGTCGGTAGTCGCGACAGCCACTACCGTTGTTCAGCGGGCAAGCTTTAGGAATCCACATCGACACGTGCCTCCAACATTGGTCGGAGGCACGTGTCGATGTCCGTGGATTCGACCATAAGGCGGCTAGGGTGACGCGACAATCTTTCCCTGTTGAATTGGAGTACTCATGCGTAAGTTGATTTTCGGTGGAATCGGTGCACTTGCACTCGTTTCGACAGCTGCGTGCAGCAGCGGTGACCCTGTCGCTGATGCAAGTGCATCGGTGAGCGATGCCGCCTCGTCGTATTGCTCACAGTTGTCCGCCACCGCCGCCGCTACTGGAGAACTCGCAACGCTGGCGACCAACTCCAACACGACAGTTGACGAATTGAAGGCCCAGCGTGCAGAGGTCAAGTCAGATCTCGAGGCCCTCAAGTCTGAAGCGACGAACCTGAAGGAAACCCAGAAGGCAGCGGTTGGCACGTTGACCACCGCGTATGAACAGGCTCTTCAGAGCATTCCGGAAGACTCAACGGTTGGTCAGGCAGGCCAGCAAATCTCGGCGGCAACCACTGCGCTGAGCGCCGCGCTGACTGCAGTCAAGGCTGCCGGCAACTGCTAACTACTCAAGCCGCCGAAGGCGGGTGTGCGGGAGTCCCGAACTCGGGCTCTGCACACCCGCCTTCGGCGTCTCCGGCATAGGTTTTTCACCCTCGAAGGCTCGACACACCCCACCGGGCCAGCGCCTCCCGGTCGGCAACGCAACAATCGCCGGGTTGGCCGAACAACCGGCCCATGGGCGCACCCATCGCGCTACGCTCGCAAACATTCCGCGTTGCCCGCAACCCCCTTCGGCGACGCGCTCGGCGGAGGTGCACATTGTCTGGTGACGTAGGCGTCCTATTCCCGCAAGACGAGTCCGGTAAGCGCGGGTCACTCGAGACCAACCGGGCCATTTGGGCCGACTCGGTTCGCGGCGTCGATCCAGATCTTGCGGCCCGAATTGACGCAAGCCCTGCCTGGCGCAAGGACTACGCAAAGTTCGTTCACGAAATCACCACATTGTGCTCGACCTCGCGCGAGAACGCGGTCGCGATCGCTGAGGCGGGTTTGGCTTCCGCGAGATCGCGGATTGGCTACGAACGCGAGGGCGAAGTAACGGAACTTGATTCACTCAGCACAGTTGAGTCGTTGTTTGAGTTCAGAACTGAGACTATCGTCGGGGCTGGTGAGCCTGCGACCGAACTCGAGATCACCCATGATGGCAAGACCCTCAGCGGCGACGCTCTTCGCCGCAAACTTGGTGACTGGGTGCATCGGGGCATCATCGAGCCGTCTGCGGCCTCTGCGCTCAACACCGTCATTGACAATCCTGACTGGCTCCGACTTGAGGGGCGCCGCGTTGTTGTCCTTGGTGCAGGTGCCCAGACAAGCCCGTTGCCAACGCTGTGTTCGTGGGGTGCGGAGGTTGTCGCGGTCGATTTGCCGCGCAAGGACCTGTGGGAACGGGTCATCACAACAGCAAACGATGGCGCTTCGACCGTTCATATTCCGCTCCATCCCGACGCCAAGGGCAGCATCGCTGCGCGCGCGGGGGCCAACGTCATCCAAGACGTTCCTGAACTCTTGCGCTGGTTGGATGGTTTCGCCGACACCCCGCTGGTCCTCGGGGTGTATATCTACGCCGATGGCGCACTCCACGTCCAAGCTACGTTGGCAGCGGACGCACTCGGTACAAGCCTGGCCGCAGGTGGAGCTGACATCACCATGGCATACGCCGGCACCCCTAGCGACTGTTTCCTCGTTGCTCCTGACGTCGTGAATGACAGCAATGCACGTCGGCGGTCGCGTTCGTGGCGGTCGATTGAGTTGCCGCTTCGCACTCTTAGCTTCGGCAAGCTCTACGCGCCCGCCTATCGCGAGATGCTGACCAGCTCAGACGGTGAAGAGATGGGTATCGTCGACGCGATTGTTCAACAGCAGGGGCCGAACTACTCGTTGGCTAAGCGTCTGCAGCGCTGGCGCACGGAGGCTTCGTGGAGCCACGGGCAGGCCGCGTCATTCAACGTCGCACCACCTACCTGGACGACGTCGGTGACGAAGAACAAGGTGCTGGCAGCCGGGTACTACGGTGCTCGAAGTGCGGGTCTTGAGGTGTTCTCGCCAGAGACGATGAGTGTCTTGATGACGGCGCTGCTGGTGCACGATCTGAACGTCGCCGCGCCTGACGAACACCCAGAGCTGGGGTTGACTCGCGCCGGGATTCACGGTGGTTACTGGCGGGTCCCGCACGACATCCGAACGACGCTGCTCTACACCGGCATTGTCGGAATCCCACAGGCGTACGCACCGGACATTCGATTCCGCTAGGGGTGCCCGTCATACCAGGCCCGGTCATCTACCGTCGCAGTGTTTGCTGGCCGTCTTGAATTCGCTGCGACGCGTCAGAGATGGGCTGGAAGTCGACAGCAACCGTGCCTGCGAAAGGACTGTAGAGACTCAGGACGACAGCGATCCCGATCGCTGCCACAAATGCCCACCCGACGATCAAATACGGCCGACGTACTTTGGTCGCGACAATGCCCATCACGGCAGCCGACAGCGTTGCGGTGAACAGCAACAGCCACATAACGACGGAGGGCAATTGCCGCCGCGCGACCGCGTTGAGTTGTGCCTGGCTGCCAGTTAGCGCCGCGGCCGCCGAGAGCATGGGGCCAACTTCAGGGTTCACTGCTGATCCACCCTGGGCAGCCTGGTGAATCTGTCGTTCGAGTTGATCGAGCGCATTAAACGAGGGCAGCTCCACGATGTCCCCGGACGGCAGGACTTTTCGGTCTTGCTCGACGATGGTGTTGAGGTACCTGACGACGTCTTCATTGATCGCGTTCGCCCGCGCCTGGTCGTTGAGATTCAAAGTGAGCCAACTCAGTTGCTGCGACGAACTAGCGACCTGTTCGATCGCGACCTGCGCCGCGCTCATCGTGCCCCACGTGATGGACACGGCAAATCCAATGAGGAATGCCAGAGTGGTGCCGACCGGGGCATTCATTGACGATGCGAGATCGATGAGGTCCGACTGCCGTTCCTTGCTCGTCCACCGAATGACTGCAGCCCGCGTGCTGAACGTAACAAGGGTTAGGAAACACGCACCTAGGGCAACAAGCGCAAGCGTCGGCCATTGGGCCATCGTTTCGAACACATGACGACGCTACGCCCGTCGTGAGCCGGGCGCGCGCTGATTCGGTTTCAGACCCGCCAGCGCCACGATGGCTGCCTGCAATTGTTCACTGCCGCCCGCTTACGATGCTCGGGTGAGTGCGATTTCGGTGCCTGCCGATGAACCAGCGTCCATGCCCCGAATTGCGGTGGCGTTTCGAGTCGCCGCCATCGCTGAGGCCTTTTCTTGGCTCGGCTTGCTCATAGGAATGTTCTTCAAATACGGCCCTGCGGAAAACCCCATCGGCGTAGAGATTTTCGGACCGATCCATGGCGGGATCTTCGTTCTCTATCTTCTGATAGTGCTGTTGTGCATTCGCCCGCTGAAGTGGGGGATAGGCACGACGTTGCTGGCGTTGGCCGCAGCCATTCCGCCGTTTTTCACCCTCTTATTCGAAATGTGGGCTTTGCGAACAGGGCGCCTTGGTGTGCCGCGTCGTGCACCGGTGCAATAGCGCGCGAGGCAAACTCGCCAGGGAGCACCTCGCCGGGCTCACCCGAGATTGCGCACGACAGCTGGGTGGATTCGACATGCCCCACCCGCGCGAACTCGCTAGCCTGACTCAGTCCGGCGAGTATCTGATCTTTGGAGAGTGCAGTGGAAGTTGTTGTCGTCCCGAACCAGGCGCAGGGAAGCGAACTCGTCGGGAAGGCGATCTCGGATCTGTTGAATCGTCAGCCGACAACAGTCCTCGGACTCGCGACTGGCAGCACCCCGCTGGGCGTCTATGACGACCTCGTGAGGCGCTACGAAGCCGGAGAGGTTTCGTTCAAGGAGGCGAAGGGTTTCGCCCTTGACGAGTACGTTGGTCTACCTGCAGACCACCCAGAGTCGTACCGGGCAGTGATCAAGCGTGAGATCGCCGACAGAGTCGACTTTGAGCCCGGATCGGTACACGGCCCTGACGGATGGGCAGATGACATCATCGAGGCGTCGTTGGGCTACGAACGTGCGATCGATGAAGCTGGCGGAATTGATCTGCAGATTCTTGGCGTTGGCAACGACGGTCACATTGGATTCAACGAGCCGATCTCCTCGCTTGCCTCGCCGACCCGGATCAAGACGTTGACGACCCAAACCCGTGAAGACAATGCACGCTTCTTCGATGGCGACATTTCGCAGGTTCCCACTCACGTTTTGACTCAAGGAGTGGGGACGATCTTGCGGGCGAAGCACCTGGTTCTGCTTGCGTGGGGCGAAGGCAAAGCGGAGGCCATCAAAGCGACGGTTGAGGGTCCAGTGACCTCGATGGTCCCGTCCACCGCGTTGCAACTGCACCCACATGCGACGGTGGTCGTTGACGAAGCCGCTGCCTCACAATTAGCAAACGCCGAGCACTACAAGTGGACGTTTGCACACAAGCCTGAGTGGCAGAGCATTTAGGGCCGAAGAGTATTTGGGGCCGTCGGGCAGCCAGGCCTGGCTGCCGGATCAAGGCCGACCCTTCTACGAAACCGTCGAGGTGGCGCCTGCGGACTAGGATCGCGGCGTGAGCTCCTTGATCGCCGAGATCCTGCCGCTGGCATTGGCGATCGCTTTGTCGCCATTCCCCATCATCCCGGCGATCTTGTTGCTCTTCACCGCCCGGGCGCGAGCCAACAGCGTCGCCTTCTTGGGTGGCTGGTTCCTCGGCATTCTGCTCGGGGCAACAGCGTTTGTGCTGCTCGCCTCAGTCATCGAGCTGGCTGACGAACCACCGACGTGGGCCTCCTGGACCAGGTTGATGCTGGGCCTTGTGCTCGTCGGAATGGGAATCAAGAAGTGGTTTGGGCGTTCGCCTGATGACGCATCGCCAGCATGGATGCGTTCGATCGACGCGCTTGAACCTGCTGGGGCGGCACGGCTGAGTCTGGTGTTGTCGTTGGCCAATCCGAAGGTCCTGCTATTGGCCGCTGCAGCAGGTGTCGCGATCGGGAGTTTTGAGGCGGGAACGGCCGAGAGTGCCCTGTCCATCGTTATCTTTACAGTGATTGCTGCCAGTACTGTGGCCGTGCCTGTCGCACTCTTCCTCATTCGTGGTTCGGCGATCCTCGGTCCGCTCGGCAAAGTGCGAGATTGGCTTGAACGCCACAACGCAGCGGTTCTGGCGATCGTGGTCATCGTGATCGGTGTCGCCCTCTGTCTGAAGGGGATCGACGGGCTGTAGGAATCAGCCCGCGAGTCCTTGTGCCGGGGCTAGCCGCGCTGAAACGTCTGGCAAGTCGCGCTGGGCAGCGGCTTCGACGGGGTTCATCTCTTCCCAAGGGCTGCGCAGCAACGGGTCGGCAGAGTTGTCGAGCAGGTAGATGGCGACCTCAGCTTGATCTGCCAAGATGCACGAGACCAGCGCAGTCGACATGAATTCCGGATGCACGTAGTTAACGTCGACTCCGGATTCGACGTAGTAGCGGACGAGTTCGAGATCGCCCGCACATGCTGCTTCGTACATGCTCTTCCAGTTTCCGTGTTCCATCGTGTTCCCTTCCGGCGATGTTGGGCATGTCACGTGATTGGCAGGCAGATTGTCTGGCGTATCCCGCGATGCGGGCTACTCTAGTTCCGAACATTGTCTGCGCTGAGTGCATCGCGCGGCATGCAATGACATCTGGGGGGATGTATGAATTCGTTTGCTTCGAAGTCGTTGGTCGCAGGAGCGGCGGTAGCAGTCGCAGCGGCGCTCGTCGTTCCGATCGCCGGGCCCGCAAATGCGAAGTCCGTCAGCATCGGCGACCGCTCGAAGGATGCCGTTGTGTACGGGGGAGCCCGTCACGGCGTCGCTGACATCAAGAAGCTTCGGCTTACGCACAGCAAGTCAACTTTCACTGCGGTGGTGAAGTTCAAGAACCTCACAAAGACCAACTGGTCGACGATCTACGTGGGAAGTCAGTCGAACGACAACTCTTCGTATAGCGACATCGCGATGAGTGTTCGACGCGACGGTGGGCCGTACTCGAAGAAGGTCTATCTGGCTGGCGATGGCGCGATGGCGCCGCATTGCAACGCGAAGGTCCAACTGAAGTACGGCAAGGGTGGGTGGGCAAGGCTCAGCGCGCCACGCCACTGCTTCGTTGACTCCCAAGGCAATATGCCGAAGCGAATCCGTTCCTACTCGTCGGTCTATAACTCCTACGACGCCGACAAGTCGGGTGCGTATGACTTCGCACCCAACGGTTTCGGTCGCTGGGTCAAGCGAGGTTAGTCCCTGGTGCCACGCACTGCGTAATTGTCCGGAACTGCCTGGCGGCCACTGCTAGACGTGCTGGGTCGCGCGAAGCCGACAACTTGCCTCCGTGAAGTCGTGGGGCCAATCCAGTCGTTGAGGACGCCCCGCGCCTTGGCCGCGTGGTTCGCTTAGCCCATGTTGCGCAGCGGGATTCAATTCAGGGCACTTTCGGCAACATTGGTAGTGGCTCTTGTTGGCACAGGTTTAGCCGCGAACCCGAGTGTGGCCGCCGATGCTCCAATCACAACGTGGGCGTCTCCGGCGCAACCCATCTACGACGGTGACACGCAAGGACCCGCGCTTGCGCTCTCGGCCGACGGCTCAATGGCCACCGCGCTTTGGAAGAGCGGCAACGGCAGTTGTAACAACATCCTGACGGCCTCCGCGACGATAATCGGAAACGCCGCAACCTGGGGCACGCCAGTCACGCTGACCGACTGCTCTGGCGGTGACATGGAGGATCCTTCGATCGCTTTGTCCGCAGACGGCACCCGAGCGGTCGCGGTATGGAATCAGCAGATCAACGGCACAACAGCGCAGGTTCAGTCGAAGTCCGCTGCCATCACGGGCAACCAAGGAAATTGGGACCCCGATCCGGCGGCGTACGAAGTGATCCAGTTTGCTGGCGGCACGAGCCCCAAGCAAGACGTCGCAATGTCCGCAGATGGAACACGGGCCGTCGTGGCGTGGTCTACCACCACCGGAGATGTGCTTAACCCACCCCGTTTGCAGTCCGTCGCCACTAAGACGGCGCGAGTTGCCGCAGACGGAACGACGACGTGGGAGGCCGACGTTCAGTACATCTCCGGTGACGGCAGCAGCGCAGCGAGCAATGAGTTGAGTACCGCGCTTTCCGATGATGGGAATACCGCGATCGTCAACTATGTGCAACGAGATGGCAGCCACGACGCAGTCTTTTCCTCCGCTGCAACCTTGGTGGATGGCGTGACGCCGACTGACGCACCCGTCGCGACCTGGAA